>JAHILJ010000083.1 GCA_018897135.1 Nanobdellota archaeon
ACAGGGCCAACGCCTTTTCCAATTGGTTGAGAACCATCTGTAAGAACAACTTTTATTTTTAGATTATAATGTTTTCCAATTTGTTCAAACTTTTTCTTCAAAGCTGTAGCCCCTTGCCTTGTTATCTTTGCTGTTTTACCACAGGGGATATCAATCAAAATATATTTTGCTCCTCCTGCAATTTTTTTAGACATTATTGAAGCAATCATTTGAGCTTTCGGATCTATTTTCAATCTTTTTTCAATTTTAATTATTTTAGAATCTGCAGGAACAATTCCTGTTGGCCCTTCCCAAACTAAACAAGCCCCAACATTTTTTATTATGGCTTCTAATTGTTTTTTTGAAAATTCTACTTTTGCAAGGGTTTCAATAACATCTGCTGTTCCTGCTGCACTTGTAATTGCTCGCGAAGAATTTTTGGGCATTATCAAACCAGCTGCAGCACAAATTGAAACCACAATTGGCGTTGTCCTATTTCCAGGGATTCCTCCAATAGAATGTTTATCGACAACATATTTTCCAAGAATTTTCATTTTCTCCCCCGCATCTACCATTGCATCAATTAAGTAAATGGTTTCATTAAAAGTCATTCCTTGCTTATGCATTGCAGAAATAAAAAGAGAAATTTCAGCTTCTGATAAAAAATTGCTTACTAAATCTTTTATTACCTGAGAAATTTGCTCTTTGGAAAAAGGTTTGCCCCCAAATTTTTCTTTAATATATTCTAAGCTTTTTGGATTAGGGGAAAGATTAACATCTACTTTTTGACCAGGCCTTAAATTTAATCTTAATCTAACTTCTGAAGAAAGTCCTATTTGCTTTTGATTAACAATTCTTTCAACAAGTCCGATAACAGTCGAAAGAGTTCTTGGTTCTTTTCCAAGAGTTTTTATTAAAATTCTATCATTGGAATTTATTCCCAAATGTTCAGCTACTTTTTTATTTACCATTGCCACAGGAATTCCTGCAGACCAACCAAGAAATTTAACTTTTAGTTCCATCTTTTAATTAAATAGAAAAATTGGTTTTTATATTTATCTGGATTTTTAATCTGGGAACATGTTTTTCCTATATGCTTCTAAGAAAATAATAAGATAAGAAACAATTAAAGGGCCAAGGATAAACCCAAGAATTCCAAATACAAACAAACCACCAACCATAGAAACGAGAATTAATGCAGGATGTAAATTTACTTTTTTTGAAACAAAGAAAGGCCTAATAAAACCATCTATGTTTGAAGAAATTACTCCGAAAATTAAAACTATGATTGCAGATAAAGTGTTTCCTGCAATTAAAAAATAAATCAAAACAGGAAGCCAGATAATTGCTGTTCCGATTATAGGAAAAATTCCTGCTGCAACAGCAAGCAAAGTTAATATAAGTGCACTAGGAACCTTAGAAATAAAGAAACCTGTTCCAATAATAACTCCTTGAACTAATCCTACAATTATTTGCCCATATAAAACAGAAGTTGTGATTCCTTTAGAATATTCAAATAATTTTTCTTCAACTTGTTTTGAAAAAGGCATTAAACTTCTAAGATAATTTTCTAAACTTTTACCGTCTCTAAGAACAAAATAAAAAGTAAAAAATACAACAAATAAGTGCAAGAAAATTATTGGAGAATTCATAATTAACGTTGAAAGAGAATTTACTAAAGATGTTGTTATTTTTGTAACAAAAGAATAAATTGATGAACCTATTTGTGCTGAAAATTCTTCAGAAACAAATAAAGAGGGGAAAATTTTTTCAAGAGGTTCTACAAAATTCATTTGTTGAGAAGAAACATAGATTTTTACAGCTTGATTAATAAACAAAGGTGTTAAAAAAATCAAAGGTAAAATTATTAACAAAATTAAAAACACACATACAATTCCAGCAGCCAAGTTTTTTCCTTTTGTTTTTTTCAAAAACCAATTATAAACTGGAGAAAGAATAAAAGCTAAAATTACTCCGGTAATTATTGAAAGTAAAATTGGCTTTAACAAAAAGAAAGTTAAAACTACTAAAACAAATAGGACTGCAACAGTTATAATCTTTTGTAAGTAGGGATCTTTCATTTTACTGTTTATAAAAAGTTATTGAAATTTAAAAACCCTTCTAAAAATAGGAAAAATTTATAAGGAGTTTTCAACAAGTGAAAATATGAACTTTATAAAAAAGGTGTTTGATGGAAATTGCGATGAAGACGTGCATTTGCAATTTCAAAAATTTAGCAAAGGAGAATTTGATAATCGGGCTTTAATAAGAGCAAAATGTTCTGGAAAAAAATGCACAATAAATACTTCTGCAGAATTTGGAAATGAATTAGTTAAAATTTTAGCTGAAAAATTAGGTGAACAGAAAACAAAGATTTCTGGCGCAATTGTTTCAACTGCTGATTTGACAGGGGAACTTGAATTTAAAGAAAAAAAACAATTTCAAGGTGTTAAAAGATACTTAATTGAAAATGAAATGTCTGGAAAAGAACTTTTAGGTTTGTTAGCTAAATTTCCAAAAGCATTTTTTGGGTTGAGTTTTGAGGTTGGAGAAGAAAAATTAAAAATAAAACCAAAAGCTCCAAAATCTTCAAAAGCAAAAAACAAAGACGACTCTCCAAAAGCAGACTTTTGTAAATTAATTACAAGAGATGAAGAAATCAAAAAAAGTTTTGTTTTTGATGTTCCTGAATTTAAGTCGGCAGAAATTAATCATACTTTTTTAATTGAAGGGATTGAAATTCCTGAGGAATTAAAAAATTCTAAAGATTTTGCCTTAATTCGTGAAAAATCATTAAGAGTTGGAAAAGTTATCAGAAAAACTATGATTGATGGAAAAGAAGTTGTAAATGAAAAAGAGCTCAAAGCTTAAATGAAAATAGAAGTTCTTAAAAATGATTTTGAAGAATACACAATTCTTTTAGACGGCGGATTTTTTAGGCATTGCAAAACTTATTCTGAATTAGCAACAACAATTGGTTTTTTGGTTAAGTCAAAATTTAGAAATAATGCTGAAGGATTTATTTGAGGTTCTTCTCCCCGTGTATTCGGTCAGGACATATGTCACTAGGCTACCGAAAATTAGTTCACAACAAGTTGCTCAAATTAATATAACTCCAAAATCGCCCTTGGCAGATTTTTCCGTCGTTAAAATTGCTAATATGTAAAATTCTAATCTATCTTAATTATTTTTTTAAAATTTTGGCTTGACGATGTCTGGCAAAATTTATTAATTGTGAACAAAGCGAACCAAATTTATATGTAAAATAGGGTGTGACATATGTCCTGACTTAGCACAGAGGTTCTTCTCCCCGAAACTCTTATAAACCAACATTTTCTTGTTAAATAATCCAGGGTAAAATAAAATGATAATTTCCGCTATATTTAGAAATGCCAACAAGAAAATCACCGAGAAAAGGAAGTTTGCAGTTTTGGCCGAGAAAAAGGGCTAAAAAATTTTTGCCTAGAGTTAACTGGGATGCTATTAATTCTGGAAAAATACTAAAAGGA
>JAHILJ010000084.1 GCA_018897135.1 Nanobdellota archaeon
TTACTCTAAATTCCTTATTTTTTAAATTTATAAATTTTTTGTATTCTACCTCATCAACAGGATGAATTATTTTCTCAGGACATTTTGGGCAAACCATGAGTCTTAATAAAAAACCATTTTTTGTTAAATTTGCCTTTTGCATTTTTGAATTGCATTTGTTACATAAAATTGTGTTTTCAAATATGTCGTTCATTTTTTAATAAGTTTTTTAATTTTCTTTTTGTCTCAGTAAAATTAATATTAAAAGAAATATAATTGGAATTGATATTTCTAAAATAGAAATTTTAAAATGATTAAATGAAATATATGCTACTATTGAGATTATAATTGCTAGTAAGACATTTATAATTTCTCCTTTCCATTTTTCTAAATTATTTTCTTTTTTCATTTTGAGTATGATGCCACATAAAATGTGGCGGTTGAAAGAAGGTTCATCATAAGATGTATACCTGTTGTGTATACACAGGATATACACTATTTAAATATTTCGAATTAATTAAAGTATATTCTTTATTATATACTTTGTAATATATAGTTTGGAAAATATAATAAAAACTCTTAAAAACTATATTCTCTACTATTTTTCATGCAAAAAAAGAGGGCAGAAAGTTTCTTTAGAAAATTTTGGAATTTACTTTGGAAAGATGAGAGTTTGAAAGGATGGATTTTTTCAATAATTTTTCTTTTTGTTTTTATAAAATTTATCTTTTTTCCTGTTTTGAATTTGGCAACAGGCACAGAACTTCCTCTTGCAATTGTTGAATCTTGTAGTATGTATCATAAAGGAAATGTTTTTTCAAATTTTGATAATTGGTGGGGGAAGCACGATTCAAAATATTCTGTTTTCTCAATAGATCAGAATAAGTTTTCTGATTTTACTTTTAGACGAGGATTTAGTAAAGGAGATATTTTATTTATTATTCGCGCGAAACCAGAGAAGTTAGAAGTTGGTGATGTGATTATTTTTGATGCAAGACCAAATTATCCAAATCCACTTATACATAGAATTATTAATATTAAACAAGAAGATGGAAATTTTGTTTTTTCAACAATTGGAGATAATAATAACGGGCAATTAAGTGTTGAAAAAGAAATTCCTGAAGATACTTTGGTTGGAAAAGCTGTTTTTAGAATTGCTCCTTTTATTGGTTGGGGTAAACTTATATTTTATGATTGGAGAAATCCTTTGTCTGAAAGAGGATTTTGTGAGGAAAATTAAACACAAGTTATTTAAACAGAGATAGGTAAAAAACAAAATGGAATTTTGTCCAAAATGCGGTGCTGTTCTTATAGAGAAAAGAAAAAATTATGGTTGTCCTAGATGCACATATTCTGCAAAAGGAAAAACGAAAATTTGCACTTCTGAAAAAATAAATGAAAAAAGAGAAGTTGCTGTTATTTCTGATAAAGCTGTAGAAGTGAATCCAATTGTTGAAAAACCTTGTAAAAAGTGTAAGAACAGGCATGCTTATTTTTGGACAATGCAAACTCGTTCATCTGATGAAGCTGAAACAAAGTTTTTCAAATGTACTAAGTGTGAATTTATGTGGCGAGAATATAGGTGATTAAGTTGCTTCGCCGATTCTTTCTGAAAAACCGCATTTTCCACATTGAATTAATATAAGATTGTCTTCGTCTGAATAAAAAACTCCCATGTCTATTATTCTTGCTTTGTCATATCCACATCGTTTGCATTTGTTATTATATGTTGCAAAAATATCTTTGTTTTCAACAAATCCTTTTCCTACTTTTGATTTTTTGTTAATCTTTTCTTCAACCTTTAAGAAATTTTTATTTTCGAGTTCTGATTTATAATCGCATTTTACGCATTTTATTAAAATTCCTTTTTCAAGTTTTTTGAATTTCAATAAACTTTTACACCTTGGGCAAAATTTTAATACCATAAATAAGGGAACAAAAATACTTTTAAAAACTATTAGTTTTATATATTAATATGGCTCCATAGCTCATGGGTTTTTCTTTTAGAAAAAGAAAAGCTACACTGTAAAAGAAAACTAAAATACCTTTGCTATGAATCCAAAACAAGAAATGGCTCCATAGCTCAGTTTGGTAGAGCACTAGACTCTTAATCTAGGTGTCGGGGGTTCAAATCCCTCTGGGGCCGTTTTGGATTTTTTATAATGTGGGGGGTAAAAAGAAGTTTTTCTGGAACGAAATGAAAGAAAAATTTGGGTGATGATTTCTAACTACCGAAGGGAACCAAGATGTCCAAAGGAGGGGTTTTTATTTTTCTTTTGAGTTCCAAATCATTTCGAAATAGTTTTTGAATCCTTTTACAAATTCTTCACTTACTATTTTTATAATTATTATTCCTTTTTCTTGAATTAATCCTAATGCAACTGTGTTTCCATATACAGTATAACCTATTCTTGAGACATATTTTTTTGGAACTAACTTAATATTTTCTTTTTTAAAATGTTGTAATTTATTTTCTATATCTGGTGTTCTTACTTGAATTATTTTTATGTTTGCAGAAGACATCTTTTTCTCGATAAATTCTTTGGAAAAACCCATTGCATCAAAAAAGAATAATCCTCCACCCATCCAATAAATTGTCTTTTTCATTTTTGTTGCTTCTTCAA
>JAHILJ010000085.1 GCA_018897135.1 Nanobdellota archaeon
ATGTAAATAAAATTTTCCTCTTAAAAACCTTTATAAACTAAATTTTCTAATAATTTAGTATTACTTAATGATAAAAATGGCAATAGATAAATCAAGTTCATATAAAGTTCAGAACATTGTTGCAACAACTTCTTTGGAAAAGCCGATTCCCTTGACAAAACTTGCACGAACTCAACCAAACACAGAATATAATCCAGAGACTTTTCCAGGTCTTGTTTTGCGAGTTAAAGAACCGAAGTCAGCTGTTCTTGTTTTCTCGTCGGGAAACCTTGTTTGCACCGGAACAAAATCTGTTTCCCAAGTTCGGCAAGTTATTCAAGCTGTCATAAAACAACTTAAAAAAATTAATGTTAATATTACAATAAAACCAAAAATAACTGTTCAGAACATTGTGGCTTCTGGAACAATTAATCTCAAGTTGAACTTGAATTTCTTGGCTTTGGAAATGCAGAACACAGAATATGAACCAGAACAATTTCCAGGTTTGGTTTACAAATTAGTTGAACCGAACGCGACCTTTCTTTTGTTTAGTAATGGGAAACTTGTTTGCACAGGAACCAAAAACCGTGCTCAACTTGAAGATAGTATGAAACAACTTCTTAAGAACGTGAAAACTGCTTTGAAGAATTATAAGAAGTGAAAATAGAAGAAAATTTAATAAATCTTCATAGTTTTGTAAGAATATGCAAAAGGTAATCCTTATTAACAAAAACAATAGAAAAATTGGAGAAGAAGAAAAAATAAAAGCACATAAACAAAGAAAATTGCACAGGGCATTTTCAATTTTTGTTTTTAATTCTAAAGGAAAATTGTTGATTCAGCAACGGGCAAAATCAAAATACCATTGTGCAGGAATCTGGGCAAATACTTGTTGCAGTCATCCAAAACCAAATGAAACTTATAATCATGCAGTTCATAGGAGATTGAAAGAAGAAATGGGTTTTGATTGCAAACTAAAAAAATTATTTTGTTTTATTTACAACACAGGATTTAAGAATGGATTAATTGAAAATGAATATGATTTTGTTTTTATTGGAAAGTTTGATGGCGAGGTTAAACCTAACAAAAAAGAAGTTATGAATTATAAATGGATTTCAATTAAGGATTTAAAAAAAAATATTAAGAAAAATTCAAATAAATATTCTGTTTGGTTGAAGATAGCTTTAAATAAACTAAAATCTTTACAAATTAAAGAGGCGATAAAATGAAGTTTCATACAGAAATTTTGAAATTAAAAACTCAAAAAGAATTAGAATTTATTAATATTACTGATAAAATAAAAAAGATTAATAATAATTTTAAAATTAAAGAAGGCATATTAAATATTTTTAGCAAACACACTACATTAGCTATTAAAATAAATGAATATGAACCTCTTTTGTTGAAAGACATGGAACAATTTATAAAAAAACTTGCTCCAGAAAAAAAATATTTCCATGATAATATAAAACTTAGAAAAAACTGCCCAGAAAATGAACCTGCAAATGCAAAAGGACATTTAAGGAGTATGCTCATGGAAACTTTTCAAATAATTCCAATAGTTAATAATAAAATTCAACTTGGGAAATACCAACAGATTTTTGCTGTTGAAACTTCAGGACCAAGAGAAAGAGAAATTATTATTCAAATATTTGGAGAGGCAATAAAATGATAGAAAACTTATTTTCAAATCCCATGATTATTCTTTATGCAATCCTTTTTGCAATTACAATGAAACTTGCAGATTTAATGGACGAGCATAAATTAAAATGGTTTAAAGGTGATGCAATCCTTTTTGGATTTTTATGGGGTATTTTTGGGTCTCTTTTTTCACTGAGTAACAATATTATTGCGAATTTAGTTCTCGCAATGAGTATCGCTTTTATAATTAGAGGAAGATTAGATTATATGAATCACCAAATTGCAGCATCTATAATCATCATTAGTTTTCTATTCAATTCTGCTTTTGTACCTTTGTTATTTATCTCTTTTTATTTTGTTTTTTTAATACTAGGCGGACTAAGAGATTATATTGGAGATGTTTTGAAAAAGAAAAAAGGAATATTTTACTTATATGATAATTTTATGTTATACTATATAATCCCTACACTAATCTATTGTACTCTTTATGGGGGTTGGATTATATTCTGGGCTTTTTTCGTCTTTTCAATTAGTTATGATATCACTAAATATGTTTATAAAAAGAAAGGTTATTTTTAATCCCCTCAAAAACACCCCCTCAAAAACTACCCAATAATTTATATAAATCTATAAAAAGCAAGAGCTTCTTTTGTGGGTATGGAAGAAGATAAGAACCAATCGCGAAATGAGGAATTGATAAGTGAGGCAAAGAACTTTTTCGATTTTCATAAAAAAGAGCTTGGTGAGTCGATTCGAAAGGGCACAAATGTTATTTATGTTGATTTTATGAAATTAAGCGAGTTTGCAAAGCGACTTTCAGACGAAGTTCTTATGAATCCTGAAGAAGTTTTGCGTTTAATGGAATTAGCTGTTGAAGAATCTGGTTTAGTTAAAGATATTAGAATAAGATTAACAAATCTCCCAAAGATGCAGGAAATTAAAGTTAGAAATATTCGTTCTAGAAATTTAAATGAGCTTGTTATAATTGAAGGAATTATTCGACAAGCTTCAGATGTTCGGCCTCAGGTTGTGAACGCAAAGTTTGAATGTCCAAGTTGCGGGACTGTGATTTCTGTTTTGCAAATGGAAAAAAAGTTTCGGGAACCTTCGCGATGTTCGTGCGGGAGAAGAGGCGGTTTTAAATTATTAAGTAAAGAAATGGTTGATACTCAAAGATTAGTTATTGAAGAATCTCCAGAATCGTTGGTTGGAGGAGAACAGCCAAAACGAATTAATGCTTTTTTGAAAGAAGATTTGGTTGAACCGCGAATGGAAGAAAAAACAACTCCTGGAAGTAGAGTAAAAGTTATTGGAGTTTTGAAAGAAGTTCCTGTTCCTTTGAAAACAGGCGGGCTGTCAACTCGTTTTGAACTTGCAATTGAAGTGAATAATATTATTGCAATGGAAGAAACTTTTGAAGAACTTGATATTTCTGATGAAGACGAAAGTCAAATTCTTGAGCTTTCTCAAGACCCGCAGATTTTTGAAAAATTAGCAAAAAGTATTAGTCCAAGTGTTTGGGGGTATGAAGAAATAAAAAAATCTTTAGTTTTGCAGTTATTTAGCGGAGTTCAAAAAACACATGCAGATGGACAGAAAAGCAGAGGAGATATTCATATTCTTTTAGTTGGAGATCCTGGTGTTGCAAAATCTGTTTTATTAACTTTTATGGCTGCGATTTCTCCAAAAGGAAGATATGTTGTTGGAAAATCAGCTTCAGGTGCAGGGCTTACAGCGACGGTTGTTCGGGACGAATATTTGCGAGGTTGGAGTTTAGAAGCAGGTGCAATGGTTTTGGCAAATAAAGGTTTGGTTTGTATTGATGAGCTTGAAAAAATGGACCCAAGTGATAGAAGTGCAATGCATGAAGGAATGGAACAGCAATGCATGTTGCCAAATTTTAAATTAATGTTATCAGATGGGAAAATTGTGGAAATAGGAAAATTTGTGGATTGCCTAATGAAAAAGAATAGTAAAAAGGTTTATGAAGGAAAAGATTGTCAAATACTTCCTGTTAAAAATGTTGAATTAATTTCTACGGATTTTCAAAACCATTTCCCAAAAAAAGCTTCTAGAGTTAGTCGGCATCTTGCTCCTAAAGAGTTTGTAAAAATTGAACTTACAAATGGGAAAGAAGTAACTGTAACTCCAGAGCATCCTTGTTGGGTTGTAAAAAATGGGAAAATAACAACAATCCCAGCAAATGAATTAAAAGAAAATATGTTTTTTCCAATTCCTTCTGAGATTGAAATTAAATCTAAAGAATATAAAAAGGAAAATGATTATCTGTGCAAGATTTTAGGATATCACATAAG
>JAHILJ010000086.1 GCA_018897135.1 Nanobdellota archaeon
AATCTGCAAAACAATTTCCAACAACCAAATCACCTCTCTGCAACTGGTGTGAATACAAAAACATGTGCCCTACTTTCGGAGGCCAACCACAAATCAAAAAACAAAGGCAAGAAACATTAGATAAATATCCAACTATTAAGAAATATTTGAGGGATTGAATTAATTCTAAAAAGACAAATTATATAAAAAACGATTCTTATAATAAACAATGGTAAATTATTTATTTTTGTTTATAATATTTGGGATAATTGGTTGGATAATTGATACAACTTATCGTTCAATAATTTCAAAAAAATACGATTCTAGAACTCAATTATTATTTTTTTCCCCAATTTATGCAATAGGGGGAACAATTCTAATAATTATTTATGAAAATGTAAAAGTTCATTTCATTATACAAATAATTATTGTATCAATCCTTCTTATAATATTAGAATTATTATCTGGAATTTTCTCAGAAAAAATTATGAAAAAAAAATATTGGGATTACTCAAATAATAAATGGAATTTTAAAGGTTACATAGATGCTTTACATTCATTTTACTGGATAATCTTGGCAACTTTAATAAGAATAATTTATCCTTACTTAAAAATATAAAAAATTCTCTTCAATCCCCATCAACAACCTCATCAACAACCTTAACTAAATCTGTAACATAATCCCCTTGCTGAAGTTTTACAATTCTAACACCTTGAGCAGCACGACCCATTACTCGAATGTTTTTCAATGAAGTTCGAATCACAATTCCTTTTGCTGTCGTAATAATAATTCCATCGCTTTCATTAACAGCCACCGACGTCACAACTTCACCTGTCTTATCAGAAACTTTTAAATTAATCACACCTTTTCCAGCACGCGAAGTTTTTCTATAATCACTTACAGCTGTTCGCTTTCCATAACCTTTTTTTGTAATTGTTAAAATAGCTTCTGTGTTTAAAATTTCCAAACTCACAACTTCATCACCCTTATCCATTTTAATTCCTGTAACACCATAACTTGCACGACCCATTTCACGAATATCTTTTGAACTAAACCGAATCGCTTTTCCTTTTCGCGTCGCAAGTGAAACTTCTTCTGACTTTTTAACAACTTCAACTCCAACCAAGAAATCAGAATTATCGTTCGGCAAATTAATTGCACGAACACCTGAAGCCCGCGGTTTTGAAAAATGCTTTAAAGAAATTTTCTTAACCTGTCCTTTTTTTGTTGCCATAAATAAACAATCATCAAACTTTTTAACAGAAAGAACATTTGTAATTGACTCGTCTTTCAAACTTAACAAATTAACCAAAGCTTTTCCCTTGCTATATCTTTCAGCTTCAGGAATATCATAAGTTTTAAGCCACAAAACTCTTCCACGCGTTGTAAAGAACATTAAATAATCATGAGTTGAACATGTAATTAATTGTTTTACAAAATCACCTGTTGCAAGATTACTTCCAATCACCCCTCTGCCTCCTCTTTTCTGTTCCTTATAAGTTTGAACATCCATTCTTTTGCAATAACCTTTATCTGTAATTGTAACAACAACTTCTTTATCTTGAACCAAATCTTTTTCTTTAATTTCCCGAATATTTTTCAACACAGTTGTTCTTCGATTATCGCCATATTTTTTCTTAAGCTCTAAAACTTCTTTAACAATAATTTTCAAAATTTCTTGAATGTTGCCTAAAATCTTTTCGTATTCTAAAATACTTTCTTTCAAAGTTTGATTTTCCTTTTTCAATTTGTCTTGTTCTAAAGAAGTTAATTGTTGCAATTTAGTATCTAAAACAGCTTGAGCTTGTCTTCTTGTTAATCCAAATTTTTTCACCAAACCTTCTAATGCTTCTGTTACACCCTTAGATTTTTTAATTAAAGAAATAATTTCATCAATATTTTTCAATGCAATTAAAAGACCTTCAACAATTTCCAAACGATCTTTTGCTTTTTTTAATTCAAACTTTGTCCGGTTGGTAATAATAGTTTTTCTATGTTTGACATATTGTTCAAGAACATCAATTAAATTCAAAACTCTTGGCTGGCATTCAACCAATGCCAAAAAATTAACATTAAACGAATCTTGCAAACGAGTATATTTGTAAAGAGAATTGCTAACAAATTTTGAGTTCGCACCTTTTCTTAATTCAAGAACAATCCGAATGTTCCCTTTTGAAGATTCATCTCTTAAATCAGAAATATCTTTAATCTTTTTCTTCTGAACAAGATCTGCAATTTGAGTTATCAAAGTAGTTTTATTTAACATATAAGGAATTTCAGAAATAACAAGAGCGTCTTTTTTATGAACAATTTCATTAGAAATTTTCCCACGCATAATCAACTTACCTCTTCCTGTTTTATACAAATCAACCATGTCGCCTGTAACACTTCCGCCTGTTGGAAAATCAGGCCCAGTCACAATTTCGCAAAGTTCTTCAATTGTTATTTTTGGTTTTTTAATATATGCAATAATTGCGTCGCAAACTTCTGTTAAATTATGCGGAGGAATGTTTGTTGCCATCCCAACTGCAATTCCTGTTGCCCCATTTAAAACCAAAGTAGGAAGTTTGCCTGGCAAAAGCAACGGCTCTTTCAAAGAATTATCAAAATTAGATTCAAACTTCACAGTTTCTTTTTCAATATCTTGTAAAAGTTCTAAAGAAATATTTTGCAATCTTGCTTCTGTGTTATGATTTACAAACCCATTAGCAACAAATGAATGACACTTGCTATCAACTTTCACAGAATAAACATTCTTTGGCTTCTTTGTTTTTTCAATTCTAATTAATTGGTCAAAATAAAATTTATTTTTTAATATCCAATTAATTAATTTCAAGTCTTCATCATCTAATATTTTTTTCAATAAATTATAATTTTTAATTAAAGAATTATACCTGTCAAAATTATTTTTAGAAATAAATTCACCAGCATATTTTAATCTTAAATAATCATTTAAAAAAGGAATAAAATCATTTTTACTTAGTCTCGTCGGATTAATTGTTTTGATTGATTTTAATAAGTTCTTTTTTCTTTTTGAGAAAAAACCTAACTCTTTATAAAATTTATAAATATTATCATAAGACGAAATAAATAATCTAAAACAATTACTTTTTTTATCTATCTGGGGCATATTTGAAACAATCCCAAAATTCA
>JAHILJ010000087.1 GCA_018897135.1 Nanobdellota archaeon
CCTTTTCTCTATTTCTTTTTTATCTAAGTCCAAATCTTCAAGTTCTTGCTCTAAAATTTTCTTTTCACTTGTGCCCTTTAGGGTATCAGCTTCGGTAAATTGAATTTGTTGAAAGTTTCTAACTCCTCTACCAAACCCCCCTCTTGGGCAAAATCTATTCCCAAAACCTCTACCAAACCCTTGTCTAACTGGTTGGGCATCTTCGCAATCTCCAAGTTGTCTTCCTGTTTTAGGACCTTGTCCTCTTGGACCTGTTTTATCTCCTTGTGGCATTTTATTTTTCTCCTTATTTAGTTATGAATACTAATTCATTACACCTTATAAATGTTTCGAATACTCATTCATAACTTGTTATGGATAGAAATTTAAAAGGAATGTTAAACGAAGGAAACCTTGGTGTCCTCGCTATTCAAAAAGAATTACTTCTCCATTAACTCAGCTTGTTTTCCGTCAATTAAAATTTGCGCAATTTCTTTAGGAAGATTTGCAATCTGACCTTTTTCAAAACCACCCATTTTCTCACCATTTAATCCCATAAATTCATCAACATTTTCCTTAAAACAAATCATTAAATTTTTATTTTCTTTTATTTGCTTAACTCCGTTTAACAATTCACTTAACTGCTTATCAGAAATTTCAATGTTTTTCATCATACTTTCAAAAAGTTGTTTTTCAATTTCAAGCATATTTTCAAAATCTTGTTTAGAAATTCCTGTTTCAGCAGCAACTAAAACCAAAGTCAAAATCTTTTTCCTTCTCCTACGGACAATTTCCCTAAAAGAAGTTGTAGCATTTTCAAGTTGCTTTTTAGTTTTCATGATAACATCTGAAAAATCATCGTCTTTTTTCAAAGCAATTTGCTTTTTTTCTTCTAAATAATTCGCAACTTCTTTTATAAAATTTTTAGGCAAAGCCTGCAATTTATCAGAATATCTTTCTTTTCGCGCTGCCTCATAAATATCATTGTAAGTTATCATAAAACAATCAACTCAAAACTATTTTTAATCATTCCTATAGTAGAAAATAGGGGTTAGAAACAATCAATTAACCACATAAATTTTTATAAAGTAAAAAGATATTAAAAGTAAATGGATGAACTTAGATATTTTGGAATGACAATAATTGGAAGTGCATGTAAAATAAGTTCTTTATATTTAGTTGCAACAAATATAATCGGTAATCAACAATTAATTCAAGAAGGGAATTTTAAAGCAGGGGGACCCTTTGGACTCTCTATATGTTTGTATGGTGCAGGAAAATTATTCCATGATTTTTCAACAGCATATTTTCACCAATTAGATAACAATTTTAACACGCTAGAAGAAAAATTAGAAGACAATAACAAACTTCTTAAAAAATTAAACGAAAAGTAAAATAAATTACATTACCTTACCTTACAAACTTGACTTTCTTAAGTAATTGCTTTCCCTCAATCCTGCCAAGAGTTCCTTTTTTAGCTTGTTTTTCACAAAACTTTTGCTCTTTTGGTGGAGAATCATTATACCAAAGAACAGGAACAGGATCTGCAGAATGTGCTTTAAGTTTACAGGGTGTTGAATGATCTGCAGTAACAACAACTTGAATTTGTTTTTGAGGTGCAAACTTTCTTAAAAACTTGAAAACAGTTTTATCAATATATTCGAGCATTGCTTTTTTTTCAAGAGGTTTATTATCATGCCCAGGCAAATCTGTTTCCTTTAAATGAATATAAGTATATTCAAAATTTTTATAATTCCATTTCAAAGTTCGAACAGCAAACTTGCAAGCTTTTTTCAAACCTTCATACAAATTAGCATATGAATCCAATCCTGTTAATTTAGGATAATCAAAAGAAAAAACTTTCATCCCAGATAATTCTGAAAAACCTCTTTCCAAAGGCATATATGCAACAGACAACCATTTTTTATATAACTTAAGTTTAGGAATTTCAATTCCAGGACCTCTTACAAAAAGATAATTTGCAGGAAGCAATCCTCTTTTTTTTCTTTCAATATTAACAGGATGAGAATCTAAAACTTCATAAGCTTTTTCCAAAAATTCCCTTACTAAATTAACAGTATACATTGTATTATCGTCGTCATCCATTGGTTTACATGTTGTAATCTTATCTGAATATTTGGCCAAACCTTGAATATATGTAAGATCATTTCCAACAAAATTATCTGAAAAACCTCCAC
>JAHILJ010000010.1 GCA_018897135.1 Nanobdellota archaeon
GTGAACTAAACTATTTTCTTGGTTTTCAGATTCACTATTCCTTTTCCAAATTTTATCTCCTAAATTTTCTCTTGAACTCAAATTAAAATTATCACAATAGCCACCTGCAGAACCTGTTAGTTTTAAAATTCTTTTACATAATAATCTTTCATTAACAAGCCTATATGAATATTCTATACTAAATGTATCAAGATCAAAGGTAGCATCCTGCCCACCCATAATAGAAAGTAAAGTTGGCCTATATATCCCTGAATCATAATAAGCACAACCTTCAAAACATCCAATCTCAAAAGAATATCTTTCATCTGAGGGGGTACAATCAATAATATTTGGGTTTCCACAACCTTGGCCAAACAAACTTTTCCAAGGTGCACTTTCTAAACATTCTTCTTCAGTTCTAATATCAAAACAATTATTCTCTTCCGGGACACCTTCAGTCTCCCAAATAGGTACATCATGGCCAGGAGTTTTATATTCATCATTTAACAAGCCAAAAGAATGCCCAAACTCGTGAACCACATGAGCAAGGGGAAGTTTATAATAAAATGTCCTATCATCTTCAGGAATTGTATCAAAATTACATCCATAACTTACATGGTAGCAATCTTTAAAACTTTCTGGACCATTGCCCACAGAATTCTCTAAAATGCCTAAATCCTTATTATCTACACAGCCATCATTATTCAAATCACTTGATTTGCAATCAGAAGGAAAATCTCCTAAATTCATATGCTTATCTTCGAAAGAAACTGTGGCAGTACCACCAAAAGCTGCCTGACTATGCCCCCCATAAGAATTGATTAATCCTATAGGATATTGATTAGAATAATTGCAAACTAATTCGATTGTTGTCAACATCCCAGATAATTTTGAATTTGCAGTTGCCATTAAATCATCACGGTTCTCTGCTTCTTGGCTACCTTCTAAAGCTGGCCCCATTGACAAATCTTGTATATACTGAACTTCATCAACATACCAAAAGTTAAATTTATTTTTATTGGATTTAAAAGGCTCGATAGAAAGCAAACCATAATAATTAGAATCCAAGTCGATAGATGAATCAACAAAAAACTTAAATATTTCTAAATTATCATAATTAAATCCTACAAAAACCACATTTATTCTATCTTCATTTAAATTATTATAATCTTTAATTGCTTCAATACAGTTTCCTGTAATCGGATTCACAGAAATATCAAAACATTTTTTTTCTTCTTTATCACACCCGTGTTGACAATCTTCTACTAAATTTAATGTTCCAGTAAGATTACAAAATAAAGCATTTTCAAAACAAACAAGATTATTATTACAAGAAGAATCATTTTCCTCTTTCCAGTCACAACCTTGCTGATTTTCACAAAAAGTTTTATCACCCAAATTCCCACAAATTTTTGCAGTGCCAGAACAAACAGATTGCACAGGTTCCTCTTCTAATTCTTTTATAGCAATTGCATTCGCAGTTATTGAACCCCATGAACAGCCTTGCTGATTCTTACAAGAAGTTATATCTTTTAATTTAAAACAAGGAATAGAGATTCCTAAACAAACTCCAGAATCTTGGATAACTTTCCCAGTTTCCTTTCCAAACAAATCTCCAAACCACCCAGCAGAAACCAATGAAAATGAAAAAATCAATACTAAACTTAAACAAAAAATAATCTTCAACTCTTTTTTCATAAATCAATTAAGAAAAACAAGTTTATAAAAGTTTATATTTAATCAAAATTAGTTAATAACATTTAATTAAATCTTTTTTGTTAAAAAGTAAATTACTAACAATCAATTGCAGAACATTCACTTATGCCATAAGATTCATAACCTACTTCAGTTGCAAATTGATTGCATGTTTTCATCACACTCTTATCGCCCGTAGGAAGGTTTGAAGCTTCTAACTCTCTTTGTTTTGTACAATAATCATAAATTGCTTGACTTGAACATGCAAGTTCGCATGAAGTAACAATTGTTTGAACATTATCTTCATCTGGTTGAAGATATTTAGAAAAACTTTTCCAACCAGTAGAAAAACCAAAAATTAAAAGAGCTAATATAACAACACCTAAAATAATTAAAATTATTGCACTTGTGCTTAAACCTTGACCTCTTTTATTCATGTTTAATTTAAGATTATTTTGTTTATAAAGTTTATGTTAAATCAAGGAACATACTTTACAGAAAAAACTAAAACATCTTTTTTAAAAAAACTTTGTTTAAACTCTTGCAAATTAATTTCAACTTCATTCCCATTAAAAGAATTTTCTTCAATTTGAGCAGACGCCTTTTCTAACAAATTAATCCCAACAAAAGAATTTCTAGTTTGAATTGTCGAGGTAAAAAAACTGAGAAGTGCTAAACAGCAAATAACCACAACACCCAAAACCAAAATAGTAACAGGAATATCTCCTTTTTTATGCATTTTGCTTTCTCCAATTATCAATTATTTTTTTATTTTCTTCTGAAGTTAAATTATATGCCAGCTCTGTTTTAAATTCAAACAAATCAACATCTTCTCCTTCTGAACTTAATTTTAAATCTTGAGTTGTTAAATTTTTTACTTTTGCAAATGAAGAAGAAATAAATATAAAAATAATTAAAATCACAATAATCACTAAAGTTGCAATTATCCAAGTCATTGTTTCAGAAAGTTGAGCTTTTTTATTTAACATTTTTTTCTGATTTATCTATAACAGATAAAATTTTAATTAAATATAAATTTCCAGATTTATCTAATGTAAAAAAACTTTTTTCAACGCATTTTGAAATTTTTTCATAATCTTTTAAAATAGAACAATCTGCTTTAAGATTTTTATTTCCTTGAGCAACTTCAAAAAAAGAATTTTCTAAATCATTGCCCTTGAAAAAATTTACTTGGGAAAAATATTGCAATCCTTCTTCAGTTGAATTAAAGTTTAAATTACATTTTTCTAGAAAATTATCTTGATTAATTAAAAAATTTCCATTGTTAAAAACTTCTTGTTTTAAATATCCAACATTAGAAAAACAATTTCCTATTTTATTTGATAAAATATTTGCTTCAATTTCTCGAACATCATACGACGAATTGTAAAATACACTAACCATCGCAATTATTCCACCAGCTACAAGAACCAAAATTGCAAACCAATAAACTGAAATTATTTTATCTGTCATTTTTTATCAACCACCATAATATAAAATTCTCCATCAGGATAAGGCTTCCCAACATCAACATTATTAAAAAAAGCATAAGAATAACCACTTTCTTGACTAAGTTTAATTACCACAGTATTTTCATTTATCTCCAAAACTTCCTTAAAATCAATTCCATTTTTATCTGAAATCTTTTTTGCTTTATCCATATTAATTTTCAAAGTCATTCCAGGCTCAGCAGCATCGACCAACAAAGCAATTTGTTTTGCATAAGACTCTTCCAACATAACAACTCCGCTTCCTTGTTTAATTAAAAATAAAGCAAGTACACTAAGGAAAAGCAAATTCAAAATTATAAAAATAATATTTTCAATAAGAATTGTTCCTCTTTTTTTCATAAACAAAATAAACAAAAGATGTTAATAAAATTAACTATGCTGTTGTAAGAATCTCATGGCAATTAAGAGCTTTAAATTTATCAGAATTTGCTTCAACAATTGTTGGTGCCATGAATTGATTGGCAATCCCGTTTCCATCGATAACAATTGCGGCGATTTCTGGATTAAACAAATCTGCAATTGTTTTCCCCCCTAAACCAGTTCCAACACCCCCCACGATAACTGACCCTGCAACCCACTTCAAAGGTGTAAAAATTACTCCAATTGTTCCAACAACAACTATTCCTCCTCCAAGCCATTTATAAAAAGTTCCAACTTCACTTGTAATTCCCATTACAACAAAAAATTGATTCTCCAAATTAATTGTGCCAAAAGAAGCAATTTTCTGTTGTTCCTTTAAAATTTCTTCATAGTTTATTCCAAATAAATATTCAGCATAAGTTTTCTCTGAGGTATAATTTTCATTTACTAAATAATTATAAAAAACATTTTGATCTAATTGTCCAGAAGAAAAAGCATTAATACTTTTTTTCAAACTTTTATCAAAAGCTATTTGTGAACAAACTGAACAATAACTTTTATGAGCGTATTTATTTGAAACATAATTTACTTTTCCTTCACCAAACATCCACCAGCAATTTGCCATTTCATCTGCTAAAACCTTGTAAACATCTGAATCTGTTTTTACTTTTTTTATTTCAGGCTTTGTCATTGAATTGCACGAACCATCTTTGGTAATACAAATATATTTCCTAGAACAATCTAAAGGAATCGTATCTTCTGGGACGACGGCACTTCCCCTCATAATAACAGAATTGTGGCATAGTTCTGCTTCTGTTTCTTTTCCTAAATCTAATCTAAATAACAAAAACAAAATTACAGCAAAACTTACAATTAAAATTATTAAAGTCACTAATTGTTGCGTTGTTAATTCTGCTTTCTTATTTTTCATAAAACACCTACTTTTTTTAACATAAAATATAATGCGCTTAATACAATTACAAAGAACACAACCCACATTAAATATTTTATTAAAGTTTCGCTATTCATTTTAATCTAACCACCACGCCATTTGTTTTGTCTATTTCAATACTTGTTGCACCTGATTTTTCAATTTTAATTTCCCCAAAGCTTTGCAAGTTGTCAATAATTAAACAAGCTCCATTTTTATCACACTTTGCTAACTGATTTTTTGAAAAAATAGATTTTGAACAAATACACAAGCAATTTTTTCCGGTGCAAACATTTGGTTTTTGAACATCCACAAAACTAAGCAAATGCCATCCTGCAGGATTTAACATTTCTACAGGTTCTAAATTAATTTGATTGTTTTTTACAACATCTGAGATTCTAGAAATTGTTTCTTCAGCTTGAATTTTTTCTTTAGAATTTGCATTTGAAAAATAAAGTGCGCTTAAAAAATAAATAAGAAAACCCAAACAAACCACAGCCACAATTATCTTCAATGTTTCTTCAGCTAATAAAAAACCTTTTTTATCCATTTAAAATTCCTAAAAATAATTTACTTGTTTCATTTCCAACCATGTTGTTAAAAAAATCAAAAACAGAATCTTTAAAAAAACTATAAAGTCCAACCACAACTGCTACAAAAACAAGCACTCCAAGAATTATTTTTATCAACTGACCTATTGTTAATTCTGACATTATCTTCCCCTAAACAAATTTTTAATTGAATCTATTAATGAAACCCCTTTTTCCTTAAGAAGCAAAATGGTCACCATTAAAATTGCAAGAACTGCCACAGCTATCATTAACCATGGAAGATATTCTGAAACCAAACCTGCTTTTTTCATGAGTATAAAAGAAAATAAGAATTAATAAATGTTTGGAGAATTCTTTTTTAATTTATTCTCCATACTTAACAACTACAACAATTATTATAATAACAAAAACACAAAACCAAAAAGAACCATATTAGATTTTTCTTATTAAAAATTTATTTTTCTAAAAGCCATTTCCACAAAGGGATAAACTCTATATTTCTTTTAACTCCAAACCATTCAAAACTCTCTTCTTTTTCTGTGTCATTTGTAATTACCAACAAATTTTTACACCCCAATTCTTTTGATGCACTAATTAATGCTCTTATTTCCCTTTTTTTTGTATCTAAATTATTAACATTATAACAAACCTGAATTAATTTATTTACTTTCAATCCTTTCTTAATCACAAAATCAACTTCTTGCTGTTGCTGATTTTTCCAGTAATAAAAACTAATTTCATTATCTAATTCCAATTTTTTTAATTTAATTGCCACAAGATTTTCATAAAGTCTTCCATAATCAGGGCTTATCTTAAACGACTTAGAATTAACAAACCCATTATCAATACAATAAATCTTTTTTATAGAGGAGAATTGCTCTTTAACTTTATAAGAAAATCTTTTCACACTAAAAAGAAGAAAACTCTCTTCCAAATATTCCAAATATTTTTCAACAGTATGAACACTTTCTATACTTGTTAATTTTTTTAAAGAATTAAAAGAATATTCATTTGAAATATTTGACATTAAAAAATACGCTAAATCACTAATTTTATTTGGGTTTCGAATATTATACCTTCTAACTATATCTTTATAAATTATTGAATCAAACAAACTAACCAAATAATCTTTATTGTCAATTTTTTTTATTTTTGGTTCAGGATATCCCCCCTCAAAAAGATATTTATCAAATTTATTTTTAATTTCATTTGTCGTCAAATCTTTTTCAAATAAACTTAAATACTCTTTAAAAGAAAACGGAAAGAGATTTATTAAAAAATGCCTGCCAGTTAAATGAGTTGCCAGTTCTTTTGATAAAAGTTTTGAATTACTTCCAGTAATTATCAAATTAAATCCTTGCCTCGCCAATCTGTTTACAAACAATTCCCATTTCCCCAAATTTTGAATTTCGTCAAATAAAAGATTTTTTGGATTTTTATAAACAGAATTTACTGCTTCAATCAAAGAATCATAATCTTTAAGTTCAACTAATCGTTCATCATCAAAATTAACATAACCAAAATTATTTAGTTCAGATAAAAAATGTAAAGCAAAAAATGATTTCCCTGCTCTCCTAGGCCCAACAATTATTTTAATTAAAGGTGCCTTTAATTTTTTAAAATTTACTTTTCTATCTACATATAATTCATTTATTCTATTTTGAAACTCCCTTTTTTGCAAGATCAATACATCTCTTATCATAAAAACTATACTGCAAAATAGTTTATAAATATTTGCATTATAACTAATCCATTACTTTCTTATTTTTCTGAAACCACACCTTTCTTTTTCATAAACAAGATAAATAAAAGAAAGTTATAAATTTAACTAAAGCAAACCACCCAAGACAATTGAGGTCAATGCGAACAAAGCAAGTGTTGCAACCAATGCTGTTATAAAATAAAGCACAATTCCTTTTTTCAAGTTCATTGCAATCTTGTGCGTTTTTTCAAGTTTGTCTTCACCAGAATCAATTGCAACCAAAGTTCCTGTTAAAATAAAAATTATTTGAACAATATAAATTCCAATTGAAATCTGTAAAAAATAAGGAGGAATCATTTGAGTAACATCAAACAATTGCATAATACCACTTACGTTCCCAAGATTTGCAGCGTCCCCGCCCAAGCTTGCTAATTTTAATTTATTTAAAATCGCAGCAATCATCGACGCTAAACCAACAACAACACCAGAAAGCAAAGGAGCTAAAAAAGTCATATTACTTTTCATATCTGAAACAATTTCAGCAAGCATATCTCGCAACCTGTCAGTAATTTTATTTATGTTCTTCACATATTCTGAAATACTCATTAAACTTGCAGCAGCTATTTTCAAACCTTTTTTCGCAGATTCAATAAGAACCCGCATACTTGTTGAAATTAAATCAGAAGGATAATAAATTATTGCACCACGACCACTATCAAAAATCGCTTTGTCCACACTCATTCCCATTTGTCGAATATTATAATTAACTCTTCTAAAGAAATCTTCTGTCATTAAACCTTTTGAAGATTCTGCAACTTTTCCAAATGAAAGTTCAGGCGGAGTTCCATTCCCAATTCTATTCCCAAGCTGGAACAAAGAAGTATTAAATTCTTTTTCTAATTGTTTCGTTTTTGTTCTTTCAAGAATTAAATTTTTTGTTCTTTCTTTATATGACATTGAAAAAAACAAAGCCAAGCCCAATGGAAAAAACATACTAAGAATCAAAGCACCTGTTCCAAACGGCCCAACAATTCCTGTTCCTGTTTGCATAAATCCAAAAAAAGCTTCACTGCTTGTGCCTAAACCAAGTTGTGCAAAAGTAAAATCAGAAGGTAATCCAAGCATTTCTGGAAGCGGGGTATAACCAAAAAGCAAAGGCAAAAGACCAAGAATAAAAAAAGGCAAACAAATCAAAAATGCTTTATTATATGGTTTCTTATTTGTATATTCTGCATAAAGAGGATTTCTCTCAAGCAAGCTCGACTCGCCATAACCTCCAGGTCTTAACAACATAACTTTGTTTGTCAAATAAAAAACAAGAAAAGGAATAATCAAATTAAACAAAAGAAAAACATGAACAGGTTTAATAAAATCTCCAACCATTGCAGAAGCAAGAGGCAACAAAGCTAAACCAAGAGTTGGCAACACAACACCAAGCATATAAACATTTGTTAAAGGACTTCGAACATTATGCGTGAACTTCAACATTTTATCATAAACACCATCAAGAACAACTTGCAAAGATTTTTCAAGCGTGTTGATTCTTCGAGCATTACTTGGCTCAAATAAACTTGCTTCAATTAAATGAAAAGCTTCTATAAATTCAACAGAATAATCTCTCCAAGTTTGTAAATAATTATCCAAGCTTTCTTTTATTGTTGAAAATTTCCCAACCTGAACATTATAAAAAACTTTTTTAAAATCAAGCGAAAGCGGATATTGCAAATGTTGCGACGCAAAGGAAATTGCTTTTTCTAAATTAGGCGTGTGCCTCATATAAACAACAATATATAAAATTGCAGGAACCATTTGAGACGAAGCTTTTAATCTCCACTTATTTGCAAGACGATCTGGGTATCCATTAACAAAATAAAATAAAAACAAAGAAACAATAATCATTAAAAAGAAAAACAAAACAGGAAAAAATTCTAAACCTCCTTTAATTAGAGTTATTGCAACTGAAAAAAACAACCCAATCAGAAAAACAACAACAAAACACATTATACTCAAGGTCAAAGCTTGCCAAGGTTCAATTTCAAGATGAGAAATTTCTATTGCTCGTTTAACTCTTGCTTCATCTTTTGCAGAAGCCTTTAACTTAATTACATTTCCTAAACTTTTGCACCATCTTTCATATTTTGTAAACTCAGGCGCCATTTCTGCTTTAAACTTTCTGTACGATTCGCTATAATCGCCCGAATCAATTTCTTGACCTTTCATCTGGCTTTCAATTCGTGCACTATGTTTTCTAAGAATCTCATCTACATTAGATCTTTTATTTGGTTGCATTGTCATCCTCTTTTATTAACAATCTAATTAAAAAGAATTAATAAATGTTTGGAGAATAAAAGTAAGAAAGAGTTACATATGTAACATTTCTGTTACAAAACTTTACAAAATGTTTTTGGTTTGGGAAGAATTATTAATAAATGTTTTTTAAGTTGTAATCTTTTTGTTCCATATGGAACATTTATGTTCCACTTATTTATAATTTTTTGTTTGGGGAGAATTATTAATAAATGTTTTGAAGAAATTAAAAATTTCTATAATTTCTCCCTCTTTCTCAATTCTTCATTTAACCACTTTTTCCATTCAGGAAAAACAAACTCACTCAAAGGTAATCCAACTTCTTTTACAATTTCATCTGAAATTTGATGAAAAGCATTATTAGATTGTTCATTAAATTCTGACTCCAAAAGATTATTATCTCCAGTTTTTTCAGCAACTTCAACAAGTTCTTTTTTTATTTTTGCACGGAGCAAAATATTATCATAAACCGCATCCCAGTTTCCTGCCCAACCTTTTATATTTGAAGCAATATTTTTAATTATCTCGCTATCTCCATTCATCAAATCATCTGTTGGTTCAAGTTCATCTTTTTCAACATTATATTTCATCAAGTCAACAAAACCTTGCTCTAACATAGGATCTTTTTCCCAGTGCTTTCTAACTTCTGAAATACTCACAACTCTTTTCCATGAATGCAAACCATCTGCAGATTTTACAGGATTGCAAACAACAATTATATCTGTTGCTTTGAAAGAAGTTGCAGGAACCCCCAAATCATTTACAACTCTATCAAAAACCCCATACGGCGACGCACCGTGAATTGTTCCTGCCACAACATTTGCCAACGCCCCAACACGCATTGCTTCATACAAGGCCTTTGCTTCAACAGAACGAACTTCACCAATAATTAAACAACTATCACCTAAACGCAACGAAGCCCTGATTCCATCATCTGCAGAAACTTCTGTTGTTGTTTTTACCAAAGCTGAACGAACTTTCATTCTCAAAATATCATATTTCAACTTCCTCAAAGATTCAACAGGAAGTTCTAAAGAATCTTCAATAACAATAACTCTAAACTTAGGAATAATTTCTTGCATCAAACTTCCAAGCAAAGAAGTTTTACCAGAACTACGCGTTCCTGCAACCAAAAGAGTTCGCGAACCGTCAATTAAAAAACTTAACAAGCCGGCTGCAAGAGGATTCAACATTTTATTTTGAACAAAAAGCGGAAGTGTCCACGGATCTTCCCTATGTCTACGAATTGAATAAGCTAATCCATCAGGCGACAAAGGAGTTTGAATAATTGCAATTCTCGCCCTAAGTTTTCCAATTTCCAACTGAGTATCTAAAATAGGATTTGCCTCGTCAAGTGGCCGACCTGAAATCATTCTAAACTTCGCTGCCCACGAATCAACATCTTCTTGACTTGGCAAAATATTTGAAGAACATTCATCAAAAGTTTGGTGTTTTAAAAAAATATTTGTTAAAGGAATTGGAGCATTCAAAGAAATATCTTGAAGCTGTTTATCTTGCAATAAAACTTCAATCAACCCAAAACCAATTGTATGTCGAACAAGAATTGTTGACAACTTATTCAAATCAGAATAACTCAACCCAATTTTTTTTGTCTGCGAAAGATCTTGCAACAAATCTTTTGAAATATTAAAAAAGACCTGCCTAGTTCTTTCTGTATCTGTAAACTCTTCTGCCTGAGGTTGATGCTCAATTAAAACACTTCTCGCCAAATTCAAAAGCAAGTTATGGTCTTCACTTAAAGAATTTTCAGGAGGCATTAAATGATAAATAAACTTTGCATCATTTTTTCTTTTCAAAATTGTAACATTAGAAACATCATACTCTCCATTTGAAATTTTATATTGGTCAATAATTTCTGCATCCGCAGGCAAATCAGAAACCAAACGAGTAAAAGTAAAATTAGGAATCACATCTGGTTTAAAAAGTTTATAATAAATTTCCCGATTTCCTCTTGAATAATTTTCTAAAAAAGGTCTTGCTTTTTGAAGTATTTGAGTTTTTTCAAACAAGTTCAAAATTTTTTCAAGCAAATGAGCATAGTTCATAAAATCAGCTCTTCTATCTGGACCCACTTTATCTAAATCTATTTTAGATTCAATTATAATTTTCTTTAATTCAAAATAAGCAGAAATAGGATCTTGCTTTAACAAAAGCAAATATGAAAAAAGTTGATTATATCTTTTTGAAAAAAGACCTTCGACATTTGTAATAAGTTTTTCTTGTGACAAAATTTTTTCTTGCTTAACAAGATAAACATAAAGTTGCGCGATTTCTAAAAGAAAAGAAGTTTCTTGAAAATCATAATTATAATTTTTCTGTTGAACAAAAACAATTCGAGAAACATTTGGATTTTCAATTAAAGAATCAACAGTTCTTTCCATGATTTCAGAAGAATCTGCCAAGCTCGGAACAAACAGTGCTCCAAGATAATTAATATAAAGAACATCTTCGCCTGCTTCCCTCTGCACTTCATGAGAATATAATTTCGCTCCTTCTGCAAATTTCATACATTAAAGAAGTTCACATAGTTTAAAATGTTTTTCGTGTTAAAAAGAAACAAATTTAAACTCCCCAGTCCTTTCTCAATTATGGATGAACAAGAATATTCTGGACAAACATATAATGATTCAAATTTAAAAATAAGAGATGTTGAAGAAAGACAAAGGATTCTCAAAGACAGACTTTTATTGATTGGCCAAAACTTAATCGACATAAAAGAAAAAACAACACAAGATATTTTAGAAATAAAAAAAGATATTGAAATTTTAAAACAACATGCAGAAAGAACAAAAATGTTTTTAGAAACAGCTTCAAAAGAATTTTCAAAGTTCGCAAAAAAAGAGGATTTAGAAATTTTGTCAAAACAAGCAAAAATGTTCCAGCCCTTGGACCTTATTGAAAGACCAAAATTATAATAACAATTTTTATAAATCTCTTTAACTTAAAAACAAAATGGGTGCACTAGATAAAATAACACAAATGAAACATCAGGGAATGTCAGACCAAGATATTATGACTGCTCTAAAAGAACAAGGAATGTCTCCAAGAAATATAAACGAAGGTTTTTCCCAAGCAAAAGTAAAAAACGCTGTTACAAATCCAGAAAATAATCAAGAGATAGATCCAAACTTTATGGAAAACCCGCCAGCACCAGTCCAATCTAATTTTAATCCAAACGCATATTCACAACCAGCTCAAGAAAATTCATACGAGCCACCACAAAATACCTACGAACCGCCAGTTCAACAAGAATCTTATGCTCCTCAACAACAAAATGTCTATGCACCAGCACCTCAGGAAAATTATGCTCCTGCTCCACAAACTCAAGAAGAATATTATCCTCAAGAAAACTATGGTTCAACAGGGTATGATGACTATAATTCAGGAACAAACACAGACACAACAATAGAAATTTCAGAACAAGTTTTTGAAGAAAAAATTAAAAAAACAAATAAAAAAATAACAGAACTAACTGAATTTAAAAATTTGGCAGAAACAAAAATAGAAAACATTTCTGAAAGATTAAAAAGAATTGAAACAATAATTGATAAACTTCAAATATCTATTCTTGAAAAAATAGGTTCTTATGGAGAAAATCTTGGAAGCATAAAAAAAGAAATGTCTATGATGCAAGATTCTTTTGGAAAACTTGTCGGCTCTTCAACAAAAAAGAAAACTCATACAACTCATTCTAAGAAAAAGTAAAATTTAAAATTATTCGTTATCCCCCCCAAGAAGACCACTAAGAGGAATTTTCATCATTGGTTTGTTAGAATCTTTTTTCCTAGTAGATAAAATAATTGCAACAACAAATCCAATTAAAATAATTAACCAACTATAATTATACCAAAAGATTGACATATTGAAAGTGCCAAAAGTCCAACCAAACACTTTAAAGGAATCTGTAATTATCCAAATAATAAGTGCAAAAAAACAAATTGAAAGAAAAACTAATACCCAATTATTCTCTTTATTTGTTGGAATAAATAAACCACCTAAAACAAGAACAACTAACAGAATTGCAAGACCAACACCCAGCTTAGGGAAAATTTCTGCAAAAAATCTAGGAACAATCTCAAACTGTAAAGCCATTAATCCAACAACCATAGAAATTATTGCATTAATAACATTATTTGGCTCAGTACTGCTAGTCCCACTTTTTTTAGTAAACAAGGGCATTTTCCCAAGCAACCCATAGATTAAAGAAAAAATTAAAAGAAATGGAAACACGTAACTAAAAACTCCTTGCTGTTCCCATTGAGATAATACATTTCCAATTGTCCCTCCATAATACCCATAAGAAGCTAATGAAATAATACCACCTAACATATTAATCTTTATTAAACATTATTTATAAATATTCTTATTCTGCAGATTTATAAATTATTATTTAGAACTTTTCAAAACAAGAGCAATAGCACCAGCAATTACAATAATAAACAAAAAGTTTGTCCAAAAGCCTTCGCTCCAAGATTGATGAAACAAGAAATCAAAAACTCCTGGGAAAATTCCAGTAACACTAAATAAAAGAACAACAACTGCAAGAACAATTGCAATTCCAATAACCCACTTAAGTCCTTTTGAAGAATCCCCAAATTTCAACCCTTCCTCTCCTGCAATAAAACCCCAAATAAGTAAAACCACAAAAACCACAACAAGTGAAACAGTTAAAAATAAAATCAAATTTCCAACAACCATTTTTGGGAAAACAGCTCCAACAAAAATTAAACCAAGAACAAAAGACAGAAGCGCATCTAATTGTTTATTATCACCTAAAACTTTTGTTTTTTCAAGAATTGCAAAACAAATAAGAAATATTAATAAAAATGGAAAAACAAAATCTGTAAAAAGCCAGTGTTGTAAAATAGTTTCAGTCGCCATGTTTTTTAAATCAAGTCCTCTGGAATTTCTTCAAGGGTTGAATCAGGGCTTGGTAAAGCAGCATTGTTTATAATGAAAATATCACTAATTGCTCTTACAAACTGGTGTGGGATTATAACTCCTTTTGCTCCCCCAATTAAAGACATAACAGTTCCACTTACTTTTATTCTCCAACCATCAATCTTATTTTCAGAAAGATTTGCTTCTTCAACTTCTCCAAAAAATTCTCCAGAATCTGTGTAAACCTTGCTTCCTAAAACATCTGTTATCTTTTTAATTCTCATATTAAAAAATGACATATATTCTTTAAATAGTTTTCCATTATTTGGACTATATTTTAATTTTCATGTTTTAACAAACATAAGCTATGTTCAGAGTTTTAATTTTTAGACTAATTTTATGGCTATTCAAATAGAATTAAGAAAGGGTTTTCGACGATAGTCGAATTTAGGGGGATTCTAAAAATTAAAAAAAGATTAATTCCAAACATAACCTCAAACATAACAAACTTTATAAAAAATCCATTCTTCTCCAAACCATGTTAAGCCCAAAAGAAATTGCATCAATTCTTGCAATAACAATTATCCTTGGTTTTACAATTAGTTTAATCTCCTCAACAACAGCTTTTCTTTATGCAGCAGGATCAATTTTAATTATAATTTTATTAACCACATTTGCAAAAAAAATTGCAAGTTCATATTTTGATTCTGGAATTGAAATAAAAATTTGGGAAATTAAAAAATATGGTTTTAAACCACATAGAAAATTTAGAAAAAGTTTTCCAGCAGGTGCGTTTTTTCCAATAATTATCACAGCAATCACAGCAGGATTTGTAAACTGGCTTGCTTGTTTAACCTTTGATGTAAAGGCAAAAGTTCACAGAGCTGCAAAAAGACATGGATATTATTCTTTTTCAGAAATGACAGAACATCATATTGGATTAATTGCGGCAGCAGGAATTTTCCTAAACATAATCTTAGCCATACTTGGTTATCTTTTTAATTTTCCAACTTTTGCAGAACTAAATATTTATTATGCGTTCTTTAACATGCTTCCAATTTCAGAACTTGACGGAAATAAAATATTTTTTGGAAGCCTTGTGCTTTGGTGCTTTTTAGCAACCTTAGTTTTAATTGGGGTTTGTTGTGCACTTTTTATAATTTAAAATGGAAAATAAAGAAAATTGGTTTAAACAAAAAAAGACAACTGCAGGATTTGCAGTTTTAGCATTAGTAGGAAGCTTTTTTTCAATAAACACAAGAATAACAGGAAACGTGATTTTAACAAACAGCTCTAATTTTAACTTGCTTAATTTAATAGGATTGTTGCTATTTTTATGCTCAATTATTCTTGCTGCATATTCGATTCGGAAGAAGGACTAAGATTCTGCTTTTTCTTAACTATAAAGAAAATAACAATTAATAAAATTAAAAGAACTACAAGTCCGATTAAAATATAAACAAAAATTTTATTTTCAAATAACTTGACATCTTCTTCTTCTTCATTAAAATCTGTGCTTAAATTAGAAGTATCGTCTGAATAAAAAGTTTGATTAAAACCTATATTTGCTTCACTTTCAATAACTCCAAATTGTTCTTTCAAAGAAACATCTTTATAACCTTGCTTTGATGCAACAACTTCTAATTCATAAGTTCCTATTTGCTCTTCTTTTATTGTTGTCGGCAAGTTTAAACTTTTAGTTGAATA
>JAHILJ010000011.1 GCA_018897135.1 Nanobdellota archaeon
AGAACACATAGGATATAAATTTTTAGGTTCAAGAAACTACAAACCACTTTATATCCTATGTGTTCTGCTTCTGAAAGAATTGTAAATTTGTAATCATATAAATTTGGCTCACAAATTTTAATTATTTTATTTAATGTTTTTTCAAAATTTAAAGATGAACTTTCATTAACATTTAGAATAATATCCCATTTTCCTATACAAGAGATTAACCAACCCACCTCATTTATAGAATTTATTTTTTTTAAAATGTCCTCTTCTTTTTCTTTGCTTATTTTTTCTAACTGAAGAAATACATAGTAAGTTGTTAATCCTAAATTTCCAATATTCACAACAGCATAAAAATTACTAATTATTTTTTGTTTTATCATCTGCTGAATTCTATAATTTGTAACTTGTTTAGAAAGTCTTACTTTCTTAGCTATGCTTGAATCTGTTTGTCTTGCATTTTCTTCTAACTCTCTAAGAATTTTTTTATCTCTTTCATCAATAATATCGCTTTTCTTTGGCATGTTATTTTGTAGAATTTGCTATATTTAAATGTTGTTATTTTGTCAAAAATAAAAAGAGATATTTTTAAATAAATGATAAACCTATAAAATAGTTAATAAAGTTAATAAAAATATAAAAAAAACAATAAGATGATTTTCAAAAGAAAACAAACAACTCTTTGGGATTTAAGAGGGATTGTAAAAAGTGCTTCACGGATTGAATATTATAAACATTTTTCAAAAAATGGCCCATACGGATGTCCTGATGAAATTGGATACTCTTCTGAATGTTTAGAAATACAAGATAACAAAAACTTTGTAAGAATTCAATGGCAATGGAGAGGGGAATTAAAAGAGGAATTTTTATTAAAAGATAGATATCTTAATGTCATAGAGGGGATAAAAAAAAGAAAGTTCTACTCAAAAAGTTATTTTTATCATAAAGAACGCCCTAATGAAGATAACACACTCTTAATTGAAATAGCTTCAATTGCTCGTGAAAAATATCTTGCTCAAAAAGAAAAAAATATAGAAGGCATGGTAAAATGAGCATATTAGAAATAAGAACAAATCTTAATAACTTAAAAAAAATAGCAAAAAGGGCACAAAAAGTTGAATATTCTTCCTCTTATTCAGGATACACCCCTAGATTAGGAGAGGTAAGTTGGGAAGAATTAAATTCAAAATATAAAGGAAATCGCATATCTGTAAGTTGGCAATGGATGGGAAAACTTGAAAAAGGAAATGGATTAATGGACGAATATTTATGGACGGTAAGCGGAGTAAAAGGTGGATTCTTTCTCTTTTCTGAAACCTACTTTTACCATAATAATAAATGTTACTCTAGAAACTATAATCGAAATTTTATTGATAAGAGAAAAGATAAGAAAATTAAAGAAATAGCATCTATAGTCAAAGAAAAATATCTTGCTCAAAAAGAAAAAAATATAGAAGGGACAGTAAAATGAAAACCAATAAATACAATTCATTAAAAAACAAAATTAAAAGAGGAGTTTTAGAAACTTTGATTATTGGAACAGAACTTTTAGTTCTCATAGGATTTGCAAATGGAATTACAACTTGTTGGCCAAGACCTTACAATCCAAATGGAAATCCATTCTTTGAAACTAATAAACCTTGTGCTGCATTGAGAACTATTGAAAATAGAAAAAAGGTTTTAGATTATAATTATGAATTAAAAGAAAAAATTAAAGAATATTTTTTAGATAAAGGAGAAGAATTGTATCATAATTTATTTCCTGAAGATTCTAGTTAATTGGATTAAGAAGAAGATTAATCCCTCTCAACTTCAGAATGTTCTTTCCATTTTGTTCGCCTTTCTTCAAGAACTTTAATATGTGCTTTCTTTTGTTTTTCATATCCTTTAAAATCTGTTTTTGAATTTTCAATCATTTTAGCAATATATTCTCCTCCTAAAAAATGCGGAGTCAAAACATAATTCGCGCCTTTTTTGTAAAGTTCAAGTGCATCATTAATTGTGTGCGCTCTTAAAATAATTATTGAATTAGGATTAAAATCCCTTACATTTTTCATTAAAAGAATATTTGATTCAACATCAGGAATAGTTGAAACAGCCATTTTTGTTTTGCTCAGGTTTAATTCATTTAAAAATTCCTCGTCATCCACGTCCCCATATTTAAATGCGATTTTTCTTTTAGATAATTCAAGAGCAGTTTCAGGATTATAATCAACAACCAAAAATTTCTTTTTTAATTTTTTAAATGATTTCAAAATATCATAGCCAATCCGATTATACCCAAACAAGACAATATCATAATCTTTTGTTTTTGATTCATTTTTTCTGGCTTTTTTTCTTTCAAATATAGACAAGTATTTAGATAAATAAGGATATATTTTATCAGAATATAAGATAAGATATGTTGAACCTGAAATAGTTATTAGCCCAACAATTGTAACCAAAGACAAAATTTCATTAGTAAGATGACCAACACTAACTCCTAATGCAATAAGAATTAAAGAGAACTCACTTATTTGGGCAACTGTAAATCCTGCTTGAAAACCTATTTTTTTCTTATACCCAAGTAAACCCATTAATATCATAACAATTAAAGGATTTCCAATAAGAATAAACAAAGAGAAAACTATTGCTGGAACAATAAGCTGGTTTATATTTCCAAAAACCATTTGTGAGCCAAGAAGTATAAAAAATAAAATAATAAAGAAATCTCTTAAGGTTCTCATTTTAGAACTAATCTCATAATGATAAGGAGACATAGAAAGTGCAACACCTGCAACCAAAGCACCAATTTCCATTGAAAGCCCAATATAATGGAACAGAGACGCTAAACCCAATCCCCATGCAATTGAAAATAAAAATAAAAATTCTTGAGACCTTGCAAAAAACTTTGACAAACTCGGCAAAACATAAACACTAATTAAAATAAATAAACCAATTAATAAAATTCCCACAAAAATAATTCCAATAGATAAATTAATTGTGCTTAATCTACTTGAAAAAGAAGATATTACCATTAAGAGAATTATCACAAAAAGATCTTGAACTAATAAAAAACCAACTGAAATTTTACCATATAATTTTTCCAAATCTTTTTTATCAGACAACAATTTCATAATTATAATCGTGCTACTAAATGCCAAAGCAACTGCAATATA
>JAHILJ010000012.1 GCA_018897135.1 Nanobdellota archaeon
ACAGGACACGAATCAATAACACAAACTCGCTTTCCTTTTTCATCTCTTCCAATTATTTTTACATAATTCTTACTCTGAAAATCAAAAGAGCCATAATCAATTGGAATAAACTGAAGTTTCATAAAAATTAAAGCATCTTTTGTTATTTAAAACTTGGGCATGCCAAAAACATGTATAGGTTCAAGACATATGTCGCCCCCCATTTTACACTTAAATTTAGTTCACTTTGTTCACAATTAATGAATTTTGCCAGACTTTGTCGAGGCAAAATTTAAAAGAAGATAATTAAGATTTCTTAGAATTATACATATTAATAATTTTAGCAACGGAAAAATCTGCCAAAGGCGATTTTGGAGTTATATTGATTTGAGCAACTTGTTGCGAACTATTTCGGTTAAGATTAAACTAGGACATATGTCATGGTCTTACACAGGCATGCCAAAAACAAAAACTTTAAATACTCTTTAGCAGTGGTTACAGCATGGAAAACTTAGATACCTCAAAAGGAAATGTAAGGGGTTTCGGAAAACAAGAACATCTTATAAATTATTTAACAGATGCAAACATCTCAATCGATCAAGCAACAATTCTCTATACCATTAAAAGAAATTCAAGAACAAATATGTTGGATGTAGATATTTGTTCAACAGTTTCTAAAGAAAAAGATTATTTAGCAAGACAGAATTATTTGGTTGGAGGATTTAATAGTTACCATCAAATAAACAACTATATTAAAAAGAAAGACGAAGAATTCCAAAAAAGTTTAAAAGAAAACAGAATTTTAGTTCATGTTTTTTCAAAAAAAACTCAAAGAATACCAGAAGAACTTCAAATTCCTTTCTCATCCTTCAATTAGTTAAATATAAATATTTCTTATACTTTAAAATAACATGGGATTAAACATAAGAGAAATCATTCCAAGAAAAGAAATTCAAATTTCAGAACTAACAGGAAAAACAGTTTGTGTAGATGCTTTCAACATTCTGTATCAGTTCTTGTCAACTGTTCGGCAAATGGACGGAACACCTTTAATGGATAATAAAAAAAGGGTCACAAGCCATTTATCAGGGCTTTTTTACAGAAATCTAAACTTACTTGAACAAGGAATAAAACTTGTTTATGTTTTTGACGGAGAACCCCCTGCACTAAAACTTAAAACTCATGAAAAAAGACAAGACTTTAGAAATGTTGCAAAAGAAAAATATAATTCTGCAAAACAAGATGAAGACTTTTCTGGAATGAAAAGATACGGAAGTCAGCTTATTAGGTTAACAGATGAAATGATTGAAGAAAGCAAAGAACTTCTGGAGGCAATGGGAATTCCAGTAATTCAAGCCCCAAGCGAAGGCGAAGCAGAAGCAGCTTATCTTGCACAAATAAAACAAGAAGTTTACGCAAGCATAAGCCAAGATTATGACAGTTTATTATTTGGAACCCCACGATTAATCCAAAATTTGACATCTTCAAAACGGAAAAAAACTTTTTCAGGTTGGATTGAAACAAGTTTAGAACTTATTGAATTAAATGCTGTTTTAAATTTATTAGAAATAAATCTCGACCAATTAATTTGCTTAGGAATTTTAGTTGGAACAGATTATAACCCAAAAGGAATTCCAGGAATCGGCCAAAAAAAAGCATTGCAAATTGTACAAAAATACAAACAACCTATTTTGATTTTCGAAAGTGTTGAAGAACAAATGTTGGGTTTGCCTGAAGAAGACAGATTTGACTGGAAAGAAATCTTCGAACTTTTTCACAACCACAATGTAAAAGATGCTGAATTTGAATTCCAAAAAATCAATGAACAAAAAATAAAAGAAATTTTAATCACAGAACATGATTTCTCAGAATCACGAGTTGAAAAACAACTTGAACGTTTAAGAAAAATTGAAGAAAAAGGAAAACAAAAAGGGTTAGGGGAGTGGTTTTAAAATAATTTTAATTTTCAAATCTTCTTCTAGCAGCTCTATCTCCATAAATACGTGCATATTTTTCTACAGCTGCCCGAGAAACAAATCTTCCTCTTGTGTTTTTATTTCCTCCCCTCCTCATTCCAGCAGAATAATTATAATTACTTGTCCTTCGTCTTCTATTTATCTCTTCTGAAACTTGAGAAGGTCTTTTATTCCTTCCACTTTTATCCCTATCTTTCCTTCTAAAAATTCCAAAAATTTTCCAAAATTTAAATCCAAGAAAAATTAAAACAACCCCAATCCATATTGCAGTGCCCTTAGCATATACTAATTCTGTAAATCCAAGAACAACAAAAAGAATTCCAAAACCAATTAAAAAATATTTGAATTTCTTTTCCTTAATAGCATAAAGCATTCCTAATCCAACAACAATGCCAAAAAAAGCCATAAGAAAATCTTCTGACAACCCAAAACCATAAAAAAAACTTGTAATATCAAAATTTACCCTTGTCAATCCGTATGTTAATCCAATTGAAAGTGCCAACGCAGGAACCCAAGCAGCTCCAGAAGGATTTCCATATTTATCTTTTGAAAATTTAGAAAAAGCTTTAATTAAAAAGAATAAAAACAGAATAAATGCAACTCCTAAAAAAACATCATTTGGATTTAGACCTGCAAAAAGATTTCTAAATGAAAAACCTCCATAAAGCCCATACGCACTTACAAAATTAATTGGAGCCAAACCCAACAAAGCCAACAAACTCTTTTTCATTTCTAAATTAAGATTGCATTTCTTATAAAGCTTTTTATAGATAAATTCTCTATGCTTTGAAAACTGCCTACAAAACCACTAATCACAAACTAAATTTACCGCTCGTAAACTCGCGAGATTTTTAAAATTATTAATATTAAAACTTATTAAGATATTATTAGTTTTATTAATTTTCGCGACTGTTAAGGAGCGAACTAAATATAAGCGAACAAAGTGAGCGAGATAAAAACCTTTAATTACTCTTTTCTTTTTGTTGAATTATGAAACAAAGAGGATACGAGGTTCTAGGAAATCTCGCAATTGTAAATTTTCCAAAAAATGCAAAGCAAAAAGAAAAGAAAAAATTTGCAAATAAAATTCTAAAAGAGCACAAACAAACAAAAACAATTTTAGAAAAAATCGGAAAGTTTTCTGGAAAATTGAGAAAAATGCAAACAAAATATTTAGCAGGTGAAAAAACAAAAGAAGTTCTTTACAAAGAAAACAGGTGCAATTTCAGATTCAATATAGACAAAACATATTTTTCTGCAAAACTCAGCAATGAAAGAAAAGAAATTTCAGACCAAATAAAAAGAGGAGAAAAAGTTCTTGTAATGTTTGCAGGAGTCGGCCCTTTTTCAATTGTAATTGCAAAAAATTCAAAAGCATCAAAAGTTTTTTCAAATGAAATAAATAGAGAAGCGAACAAATACGAAAAACTTAATATTGAATTAAATAAATTAAAAAATAAAGTTGAACAAATTCCAGGTGACATTAAAAAAGTTGCAGAAAAACTCACACAAAATATCGAAAAGGGAAGATTATGCGAAGGAAACCGTAGGTGTCCTCGCTTCGATGTAATTGTAATGCCTCGCCCACAATTAAAAGATAGTTTTTTAGAACAAGCATTTAAATTAAGCAAAAAAGGAACACGAATTTTTTATTATGATTTTTGCAAAGAAGATGAAATAAACTTAATCTTAAACAAAATAAACTTAGAAGCTAAAAAATTCAAAAAGAAAATAAAAATTTTAAGAACAAAAAAAGCAGGAGAAATCGCACCTTACAAAATTAGATTAAGAGTTGATTTTAAGGTGGTTTAAATAACTTTCATTCAAACCAAAATTTTCAAGAGAGGTTGTTCTTATTTCTGAACCATCTTTTAATTTTTCAATCAAAGTATTCTCTTCCTGAATTGGTTTTCCCAAAAGTAAGTTTTCATAATCTGGATCCTGAGGAATTGGTTCTGCAGAGTAGTGTGTCATATAATTCTCAAATTTCCTGACTTTAAAAACATTATTGTTCTAAAGTTCCTTATTTGCTTTTATTGCTGTTGGAGCTTCACCACCATGCCAGGTAAATCTCGGCCGAATTCGAATAGGATAAATTCGTTCTGAATTATCATCAAGAACAATCGCAGAACCTTTCAAACCAGGAAGATCATCCATGTATTTTTTAATGCTGTTAAAAAGATAACTTTGCATAATATAATTCAAGGCCTCAAGGTCTGGTTGAGAAGTAACTCTGTGCGAAATAACTAAATCAGATTGAGTCATAACATCTCGATGAATTTGACCTGGTTGTTGAGTTGCCAAAACCAAACTTAAACCAGGTTGCCGACCTTCTCGCAAGATTTGAATCAAAGCGTCGGTTGCAATTGTCTTTCTATCCAAAGGCAAAAATTCATGGGCTTCGTCTATAAATATCCAAACAAGAGGATCATCTTTTTTCTCTGCTCCTGAAAAATATTCAAGACCTTTTGAAACAGATTTAATTTCTTCTTTTTTACGAGATTCCATTCTTTGATTAAATATTTTTTTTGAAATCAAACTAATCACAAGCGCCCGAACATTAAAAGCTCCAACAGAATTGTAAACACTTAAATCTAAAACAGATGTTGTTCCAGCAGTAATTAAATCTTTTACTTGAGTTGGCTTCTGAGTTCCATCTGCAAAAACACCCCAAGTTCCAGCAGCTTCAAATAAACCAACAGCAGCATTTTTAATTTCCTTAGAAGTTTTCTCGTCTTTTTCCAAATTAGAAATAATATTCAAAATATTGTAATTACCTTCTCTTTTCAACTTAGCCAAATTTCTTTCAATTAAAACAGAAATCGGGTCGGTCATATTCAAACCAAAAGTTAAAACCCAATCTTCTGAATTAAGTTCTGTAACATCTAAAGCAAATTTCTCATCAATAGGAATTCCTTTTTCTAAATATTTTCCATATTGGCCAAAAGGAACAAAAGTTTTAACAGGAAGATTTTTCGGCTCAAGTTTCCAATCTTTCAAAAGTTCCTTATCTTTTTCATTTTGATATTTCATTGTCCAATAAATTCCCATTGTATCAAAAATAAGAGAAGCAATGTTCTGGCTTGTTTCTTTTGGCAAATTAGAAAGCTCTTCTGCAATAACACCCAAAGTATATGATTTCCCAGAACCTCTTTTTCCTGCAACAAGAATAACATGACTTCGTGCAATATCCATAAAAATCTTATTACTTAAAGAAGTATATTGACCCATCTTCACATAACCTTTTCCAAGAAGCACCAAACCCCGATTTCCAAAAGACTTTTTATCTTGCTCATTTCTTCCAACAATAATATCATATGACATAAAACATCATATCAAAAAGAATTATTAAATGTTGTTGTTAAAATGAAAAATCATAATAAATCTCATAAAAACTTATAAAGCCAATTCTATTTTCTCAATAATGCCAGAAGACAAGTTCAAGCGACACACTGCATTTAAATTAAGAATAGGTGACATCTTAATAGCAAAACCTATTTTCAATGAAGACAAGTTTTTATTTCTAGAACTTGGAAGTAAACAGATTTCAAGGGTAAATTTAATTGCAAATGTAATTGAAAAATATGACAGCCAAGGAGAAAAACAATATTCTTTTATCACAGTTGATGACGGCTCAGGCCAAATAAAACTAAAATCATTTGGAGACGAAATTGAAAAATTAAAAGAACTTTCTCAAGGTCAAACCATTTTAATAATAGGAGTTATGAGAAATTGGAATAATGAAACATATATTTCTCCTGAAATTATAAGACAATTAGAACCAAAATATCTTCTTGTGCGAAAACTTGAAATAGAAAAAGAAAGAAACAAGAACTCCGAACCTCTTCCAAAACAAGAAATAATTGCTGTAAAAGACAGAATTTTAGGAACAATAAAAAATTCAGAAGAAAACGGCGGAATCGAACTTGACAAAATAATAATGGATTTGCGTGACATTTCACCTGAAATAATAAACCAAGAAATCCAAAAGTTCATTGAAGAAGGAATTGTATTTGAACCTCGACCTGGAAAAGTTAGGTATTTAGGATAATTATTTATTGGAATAATCTATCTTTAATTCAAAAGATTTGAAATCTTTTCTTTTTTAACATTGCCCTTTGCAAGACGTGAATAATTTCGCGAAAACATATCCTCGCAACTACCAACATAACCATCATGACTTATTAATACTGATGTTGGAAACCTAATTCTTGATTGTTCAACAAGGACCGTGCCTCCATTCTTTTGTTTATGTGCTGAATATCTTCTGTTATGTGATATATATTGATTATTTAAAATAATCTTATTCTTTTTTAATAAATTGACAACTGTTTTATGTATTTCTGAATCAATAGCAAGTATTAAGTGAAAATCCTTTTTTAAATTTAATAAATCCTTAGTTGGTTCACATATTTTTTTATAAATATCTGCTATTTGCTTGTCTGTTAATTCTAATTTCTCACTAGCATTTAAGCTTGACGTATATGGTGAAATATAAACACTTCTTATTCCTATTTCTTGAATTGGCTCAATAGCCTCTTTGATGACCTCTTTATTATTAGCCATTAAAGTATAGAGAATTTGAGTTTTATTCAATAAATTAGGTGCATTTTTTTTAAGAAGAACTATATTTTCAATTGTTTTTTTGTAATTGCCATCCCCCCTTATTTCGTCATGAATATTTTTAGTACCATCAATACTTATATTAATATAATCTGGATTTATTTCAGATAAATCTTCAATTATTTTTTCCGTTAAATAAGTTGCATTTGTAGTCAATCCAAATTTTAAATCAATCACCTCTTGTCGTTTTTGATTTAAGTGTGCCATTATTGATTTTGTTTTCTCCCAAGACAATAATGGTTCTTTACCAACATTTGAAAAAGACCTAGCACCTATACTTATGAACTGATCAAAAAGAGTATTCCATTCTTGAACCTTCAATTCGTCACGAGTATTTTTATATCCAACATAACAATGCTTACATTTAAGATTACATTGATTATTAACAAAATAGACAACTTCTGAAGTTGAAAAAGCAGAACCACTCTTAGTCATCATTCAATATTTCTTTCTGAATATATTTTAATTGCTTATCGATAATGCTTTCCATGTCTTTTAAATAATCTATTTTCATAAAATTCTCATTTTTATACTTCAAAGAAAATGATCGATCTCTCTTAACTTCTTTGAAAGACTCTTCGTCAGGTTCTAATAAATATTCTTTGTCGACTAAAAACCGAAATCGTTTTTCAATATTATATTTAGGTATTTCCATACCCCTTATTCCCTCATAAAGGCTAACCTTTTTAAATTCTTTATTTATTGTGAGTATAGATAAACCAAAAAAAGGATCTTCTTCATTAAACCTACTTGGATATTCTTCTATTTTTGTTAAAAAGGAACTTTCAGCATATGATTTGCTTCCAGAAATCACTTCAGCTAATTCGTGCCTATAGGCACTAAATACTAAATTAGCACTTGATTTACAAATCTTATTTTTTAATTTTTTCTCTAACTCATTTAAAGATTCCTTATTGGTTTTTGGTTCATCCAAAAATATTTCTAATTTTCCTTGACTGGTAGAAGCGTTTTTTTCATTAAAAATATTTTGAAACTTTTTATATCCTTTCTTGTCCTTTTCAAGACGTTGTAGCAAAATTTTTGAAGCAGATTCAATAAATTTTTTTCTTATTTTAAACCCTAAAGAAAATATCAGTGGGCTTTCATCTACATATCCTGCACTTAATGCCATTTTTCAAATACTCCTACCTCATAAAATAAGCTATCTTGTTTTTTTGTTCTCATTGTATTATAGTCACACATATAAGGTTTAATAAACTAACTCCTAAAATATGTTAAATTATTAAAAGATATTTCATATAGATTTAATAAATGGCAAACTTTATAAAAGAATAAAGTTTAAAAGAATTATGGAGTTTTCAAAAATAGATTTGAAAATTATATTATATCTTTATAATCATTGTAGAGAATCGTATTCAAAAATTGCAAAGGAATGTGGGGTGTCTAGAAAGCAGGTAGAATACAGAATAAAAAAATATGAAGAGAGTGGATTGATTAAAAAATATTTAACAATGTTTAATTATAAGAATTTGGGTTATAATCAGCTTGCAACTGTATGGATACGAGTCAGAAAAGATAAGGATATAATAAAAAAAGAATTAAGTTCAATCAAAAATGTTATTTCGTCTGGAGATCTGATTACACAATATAATATTTTTGCTAATTTCATTTGCAAAGACATACAAGAGTTTGAAAAAATATTTTACACCTTTTTGGAGAATCATAAAGAAAGCGTTATAGAGTACGAGATATTTTCAACAACATCTTTTGAACTTTTTCCATTGAAAATATTAAAGACAAAATATGAGCAAAAAAATATTAATTTAATTGAAGAAGGAAATAATAAAACAAAATTAACAAATCAAGATTTAATAATATTAAAAGAACTTGAAAAAAATGCACGTATTCCAATAATTGAAATTTCAAAAAAGACAAATATTTCAAGTGAGTTAATACATTATAAATTAAAACAATTCAATAAAAATAACATAATCAGCGGAACTCGTATACAATTCGATCTTGAAAAATTAAAACTTAACGGGGCGCTTTATGTCATGAAAATAAATAAAAGTGAGGAGATTATAAAAAAAATAAAAACATTTTGTAAAAACCATAATTATGTTAATGGGTTAGCGTTGGGAATAAGTGAGTATAATTGTTTTATACAAATATTTTATGAAAACGATAAAGAGCTCAGGCAAACAATTAAAAATATAAATCAGAAATTTAATATTGAAATAAAAAAAGTAAAATTATTATTGCCAGAGAATGAAAGCTTAGCGAATACTTTGCCGTTATAAGATTTTAACGGCAAAAGATATGAACTCTTTCATTCTATCAAATTTCTCCATTTAAACCTCCTAAAATCAACAAACTTATAAACCAATTCCCTCTTTAATTTTCATGGAAAATTATGAAAAACTTTTAGAACAAGCTTATGAAAAAGTAAAATCAGTTGACACTTCAGGCGAAAGATTTGAAATCCCAAAAATCTCAGGACATTTTGAAGGTAAAAAAACAATTCTCACAAACTTTTTCCAAATTGCAACACACATTAGAAGAAACCCAGAACATTTTCAAAAATTCATCTTAAAAGAACTTGCAACTTCTGGACAAAAAGAAGGCGACAGGTTGGTTTTAAACAACAAAGTCCCAAGTGCAAAAATAAATTCCAAGGTTGAACAATATGTTAAAGAATTTGTGCTCTGCAAAGAATGCAGCAAACCTGACACAGAATTAATCAAAGAAGATCGACTAACTTTTATTCATTGCCTTGCATGCGGTGCAAAACATTCTGTTAGAGGAAAAATCTAATACAGCAATCTTTAAAAAACAAATTTCCCTATTCAAAATAAGAGATTCACTGAATTTCTAATTAAATTGGAGGCAAAAAAATGGTAGAAGCTTATTGTGTAAAATGCAAAAAGAAAGGGCAAAAAATGAAAGAGCCAGTAATAAATAAAACTGCAAGAGGCGGTTTTATGGCAAAAGGACAATGCCCTGAATGCGGAACCAAGATGTGTGCTATGATGTCAAAAGACAATGCAGAAAAAGCAATGCAATCTGGGGAAGCTAAAAAAGGATTTTAATCCAAATTTTATTTTTAAATTTATTTAATTAAAATTGTATAAAATGTTTATAAAAATTCATAAAACATATAGAGATGTAGTTGCAATTTGCGATTCTGAATTAATAGGGAAAAAGTTTGAGCAAGACAAATTCCAATTAGATATAAAAGAATCTTTTTACAAAGGAGAAGAAATAACTCCTGAAAAAGCAACTGAACTAATGCAAAAATTGTCAGAAGAAGATTCAACTTTCAATATTGTTGGAGAAAGTTCAGTAAGTACAGCATTAAAAGCAGGAATAATTTCAGAAACAAGCATTAAAAAAATTCAGAACATTCCTTTTGCAATGATTTTGGCTTAAACCTACATTTTATAAATAAAACTTTTCTTGGTTAAATATGGAAGAAGAATTTAAAGACATTAAAGAACCAGAAGAAAATTCTGAAAATTCGACTGAACAAATAGTAACTCGTGTTAAACTTCCAAGAGGAAAAGAAGTTATTGGAATTATTGAAAGTCGACTTGGAGGAAACAGAATGAATGTAGATTGCTTAGATGGAAAAGCAAGAAACTGCAGAGTTCCAGGAAGATTAAGAAGAAAACTTTGGTTAAGACCAAATGATATTGTAATTGTTTTGCCTTGGGAACTTGATAACACAAAAGGAGATTTATTATTCAAATATCGACCTGCCCAAATTGCATGGTTAAAACAGCACGGTCATCTTCAAAAAGAACAAACAGAGTTTTAAAATGAAAACAATCCTTTCAGAAAAACTTGCAAGAATTCTCAAAAATAAAAAAAGACTTGAAAAACTTTTGAACATAAGAATTACAAATCGAGGAAAAGAAGTTTCAATTCAGGGAACACCTGAAGAAGAATATATTGCTGAAAAAGTTATTGATGCTTTGAATTTCGGATTTCCTTTTGAACATGCAATTTCAATAAAAGTTGAGGATTTCCTTTTTGAAATAATAAATATCAAAGACCACACAAACCGTTCAGATTTGGAAAGAGTTCGAGGAAGATTAATTGGAAAAGGAGGAAAAAGTTTAGGAACCCTTCATCAATTAACAAAATGCTTTTTTGAATTAAAAGACAACGAAATTGGCGTCATTGGCGACCCAGAACAGATTCAACATGCACAAGAATCTGTGATTTCAATTATCAAGGGCTCAAAACATTCTAATGTTTATTCTTTTCTTGAAAAACACCAAATTAAACCTGTTATTGATTTGGGGCTAAAAGGACAAAAGGAATAATTTTAAATATGCTCAAATTTTCGATTGAATATGTCCCTGTAGCTCAGTTGGTAGAGCGATCGGCTGTTAAGAAAAATGCATAGACACCGATAGGTCGTAGGTTCAAGTCCTACCGGGGAAGTTTAGCACATTGAAAATGTGCTTCTGGTTTGAATCTGCTTAAATTCAAAATAATTTTCGCTTACAAAAAGCGAGTCGTTGGTTTAATTAAAATGTTAGCGACATTTTGATTAATGAAAATTTCCTTAAGAAATTTACTTCAAGTCCTACCGGGGACGTTTTCCAAAACCCTTAAAACTTCTTTTTCTCTTCTTTCAATATGAAACAAAAAGTTCTCTTAGCAATGTCGGGCGGAGTTGACTCAAGTGTTGCAGCTTTGCTTTTGCAAAAAAAAGGTTATGAAGTTATTGGAGCGTTCATGAAAAATTGGAGCAACACAAAAGATTCTCTCGGCGAATGTGCATGGCGTGGAGAAAGAAGATTTGCATTAAAAATCGCAGCACAACTCGACATCCCTTTAATCACCTTAGATTTTGAAAAACAATACAAAGAACAAGTTGTAAACAAAATGTTTCAAAAATATAAAAAAGGAATTACGCCAAACCCAGATATTGATTGCAATCAAAAAATAAAATTTCCTTTATTAATCAAAGAAGCAAAAAAAAGAGGAATTGACTTAATTGCAACAGGACATTTTGTAAGAAAAAACAAAAAAAACCAACTTCTTCGTGCAAAAGACGAATCAAAAGATCAATCATATTTTTTATACAGATTTAAAAAATCAGAATTAAAACACTGCTTATTTCCAATAGGAAAATATACAAAAAAGCAAATTAGAGAAATTGCTGAAAAAAATAATTTCCCAAACTTTAATAAAAAATCAACAGTTGGGATTTGTTTTATTGGAAAAATAAATTTAAAAAAATTCCTTCAACAAAAAATAAAACCAAAAAAAGGAAAAATCCTTGACCCAGAAGGAAACCAAATTGGAGAACACGACGGAATTTATTATTACACAATCGGACAACGTCTCGGACCAAGATATGGTTTTGATATTAAAAAAGAATTAGATTCACAAAATCTTGGAAATTCAAAAAAAGAAAAAGGGCGGGTTTTTGCCAAAGGCAAATTAAGTGGGAATTTGAAATCTAATAAAAATCTAAAAAAATGGTATGTTGCAAAAAAAGATATTAAAAAAAATATTTTAATTGCAGCGCCTGAAGGCCATGAATTAAACTTTAGAAAAAAAATAATTATAAAAAACACACATTGGATAGAATCTAAACCAAAATATAAAAAAGTTTATGCAAGAATCCGCCATGTCGGAGAACTTCTTCCTGCAAAATTAGATTTAGAAAAAAACCAAGTTATTTTAAAAAAATCAATAACAGGAATTTCTCAAGGCCAAGCAATTGTTCTTTACAAAGGCAAAAAATGTCTTGGCGGCGGAGAAATTGAGTTTGAATAGTTTCTAAACATATGTGTACCCCACACACATATCTCGCCCCCTATTTTACACTTAAATTTGGTTCATTTCATTCACAATTAATGAATTTTGCCAGACATTGTCAAGCCAAAATTTTAAAAAAAACAATTAAGATTTCTTAGAATTTTACATATTAACAATTTTATCTACGGAAAAATCTGCCAAAGGCGATTTTGGAGTTATCTTAATTTGAGCAATTTATTGCGAGCTAATTTTCGGTTTAGCCCTACGACATATGTCACAAGACTACACATAGTTTTTCATCACGATAATATTTTTAAACTAACTTTTTCAAAACTTATTATGGTTTCAGAATTATATGTAAAACTATTTGGTTTAGAAGCTTTAGAGTCTTTAGAAAGAGATATTAGAAAAGAATTTGGAAATCAAGGAGTTGACGCAATTAACAAAAGTGAATTAAGTCTAAAGGTAAAAAGGCATGATTTACCAAATATTACTTGGACAAAAGAAGATTTAAAAGAAAGAGGAGAGGAAGAAAATCATATTTGTGGAAAAGAATATAAATTATCCTGTAATCACGAAGAAGTTTATGGGATTGGGATAAATGGGCTTATGCACACAAACATAAGAGAATACCCAAAAAGGGTAGAACATATAGTGGATATAATTTTAGGACCAAGAAAAAAAATGACATTTAGAGTTGAGATATAATCAAATATTTTAAAAACTTCTTTATCTTCAACAAATCATGAAAGTTGATAGGGCAATTAAGTCAAGAAAAAGCACGAGGAAATTTAATTCTAAAAAACCAGATTGGAAAGACATCCTAGAGTGCATTGATTCAATGCGTTATGCTCCAATGGCTGGCGGGAATTTTTCACTAAAAATTATTATTGTAAGTGATTTACAAAAAATTTCACAATTAGCAGAATCTGCTCAACAGGAATTCTTAAAACAAGCAAAATATGTTTTGGTTGTTTGCTCAAAAAAAGCTCGGACAATTAATGCATATGAAGAACAAGGAAAAATTTACGCTCGACAACAAGCAGGTGCTGCAATTGAAAACTTTTTATTAAAAATTGAAGAAAAAAAACTAGCAACTTGCTGGGTCGGACATTTTGTAGATTCTCAAGTTAAAAGAGTTTTAAGAATTCCAGAAGATGTTGATGTTGAAGCACTCCTTCCAATCGGTTACGAGTTTGAAAAAAGATATACACGAAGAGCAAAAGTTGACATTGACCGAATTCTTTACTTTGAAGAATATGATAAGAACAAAATGATTGAGCCAAAGAAGTTGAGGACTTAAAAAAAGTTAAAAGAAGATAGATTTATTTTGTATTTATCTTGTAGTATGTATATTTAATTTATATTTGTTTTTCTTCTTACATGGAAGATAAAGTTTTACAAAGTTTCAAAAAAGATTTTTTAACCATAAAAGAAAAGGGATTTGTTGAATCACATAGAAAACATAATACTGGAATTGGGAAAACATTTGAGGATTTAATTGGGATTGTAGAAAACAATAATTGTCTTGCTGATTATGAAAAGGTATTAGAATTAAAATCCTCAAGAGAATTATCAAAGAGTATGGTTACCCTTTTCACAAAAGCCCCAACACATCCAAAAGGAATTAACTCAATTATGAGAGAAAAATTTGGAGAACCAGACCAAAAAGCGGGAAAATTAAAAACAATTCATACTACTTTTTCAGCTTTGAAATTTAACACTTTCTTTAAAAGATTTGGATTTAAACTTGAAGTTAATGAAGAAAAAAGAAGGATTTATATTTTAGTCAAAAATTTAGAAACTGATGAAATTGAAAATATTGAAATTTATTATGAGTTTGATAAAATTAAAAATATAATTGAAAAGAAACTTGATTATATTGCCTATATCAAAGCTGAAACAAGGAAAGAAAACGAAAAAGAATTTTTCAATTTCAAAAAAGCAATTTTATTAAGTGGTTTAACTTTTAATAAGTTCATTCAATTTATCAAAGAAGGCTTAATTATTTATGATATAAGAATTGGCGTTTATAGAAGCGGAAATCTTAAAGGAAAAACACACGACCATGGTTCTGGTTTTAGAGTTTTAAAAAACAATATCAATAGAGTGTTTAATGTTCAAGAAATCTAAAAGTTTTTCTTTTCTAAAACTTTGCCTAAATAAATAACATAATTTTCCTTTTCTTTTTTTATGCTCTTAAATTCAACACGCATAAAAGGAGCATTTTTAGAATAGCCATTTTTAAAATAAATTTCATCAAATTTTTTTCCGACTAATCTTTTATTCCAATAAGGTTTAATTTTTCTGTATTCCTTTGTCTTTTTTCCAGAAGCAATTAAATCAAACCACTTTTTTAATAAAGTTAAATGTAAAATTTTATTTGAAGTCATTGTTTTTCTATTATAACAATCCATTCTTCATTCATGGTTACTGCATGATTGCCAGAAATATTTGTTGGAGAATTTAATTTAGGCATTCTTTTATGAGAAATATTTCTAATAAATGTGTTATGATGTTTATAATGATTTTTAGCTTGGAATAATTCCAAAATTATTTCATCTGTTGGGATTTGAATCCCTTTAACTGTTCTATTTCCAACAACAAAACACATGAAAGCACCTTTTTTAGCAACTCTATGTAATTCTTGTATACATTTATCAAAATCAACATAAAAACTTAAAACATCTCTTGCTCGATAAGGATCAATTTTAGCAATTTTATCTAAAGTTTTTTTTAATGTTAGAGAACCTAAACCATTTTTCAAATCTTTAGTAGGTATTCCTCCTAAACTTATTTTATCAATATTAATAACTTGATTTTTATCATAACCTAACCATTGTAATCCTAATCTTGAAAATTGCCCATAAGCTACAGTTGTTCTGCTATCTCCATAAGGGGGGGAAGTAATAATCAAATCCACGCTGTTCGCAGAAATAGAAGTTAAATTTCTTGTATCTTCTGCTAAAATATTAACTTCACATTTTTGTTTTTCCTTAACATAATTTTCCATGCTATAAATATTTTCTTTAACTTTTTCCCTAAAAATTCTTAATGTATCTGGATTTTGTTTTTTTAACATTTCTTGATTCATTCTATAAAGTTTATATTCTCTATTTCGTGTATTAGAAACATCTCGGACAGTTTCAGAAAATGCAATTAAAAAAAAATCCAAAATATCTTTATTTTGAATTAAATTAATATTTTGTTTTATAATTGCTAAATCTTTTATTACTTCTGGTTTAAACCAAAAATCAATATTAAAAAAATCTGGTTTTTGAGCTATTTTTTTATTCTTTTTATCTTCTAAGCTTTTTTTTACAAGTTTATGATATTCATCCCACAAAGATTGTGGATTTATTGACGTGGTTTTAACTTTAGAGATTAATAAAGCAAGAGGATTGATATCAATTCCATAAGCTTTTTTAAAATTTTTATTGAGAGTCGCTTCTAAAAGTGCTGTGCCAGAACCCACAAAAGGATCTAAAAGAATTTTTTTATCTTTTCCATACAATTCAATTAACCTCCTTGCTATTTGAGGGATCATCATTGCAGGATAAGTATGAAAACCATGATTACTAGATTTTGTATATTCATTACAGAAATCCCATGAAGTATCTTTAAACTTCTTCTCTTCTTGTTCATTAAAACTTTGAGATTGCATTTTTACCTAATTTTGTTAATTGATATAATCGCCCTTTTTTAGTTTCTTCATTTAAACACTCAACTAATTTTTTATTTTTTAAATCAGTTAGAACCATACTAACATGATTTAATCTTAAATCCACTTTTTTTGAAATTTCAGAGGGGGTAAGAACTTCCTCTTTAATAGCTTTCAAAACTTTATATCTATATTTACTTGATTTAATTAATGAAATTGCATCTATCATCTCTTTTTCCATGAATTATCATTAATCACAATAATATATAATGATAACTACACTATTAATACAATTTGCATACATATAAATCTTTCTATAAACACTTGTCATAATTTCAAAAAATAAAAAAGCCCCCAATCCCTCAGGGGCACTAAAAAATAAATCAAATTAAATCAAAGATTTAATTTATCTCCAAACTTCTATACCTAAATCTGAAAAATCTTTTGAACTTGAAGTTGAAGCTTCTTGAAAATCCTTGCCAAGCACATAAGGAGAATGAACTCCTGTCATAATTGTAATAACTCGAACTTTTCCTATAAAGTCCTTGCTAATTCTCGCCCCAATTATAACTTGTGCATCTGGACTAAGATTTTCTGAAACAGAACGTCCAATCACATCGAATTCTTCAAGCTTCAAATCAGGTCCACAAGTAATATGTATTAAAGCACCAGTAGCACCTTTGTAATCCACATCAAGTAGAGGATGAGTAAGGGCTTGTCTAACAGCTTCA
>JAHILJ010000013.1 GCA_018897135.1 Nanobdellota archaeon
AAATAATGTTGTTGAAACTACTAATTCTATAACTGGAAATTTTATTACTGGATATGCAATAAATGAAAATAATCAACAATCTGAAGAGCAACAAGATCCTTATTATTGGATAAAACAAAATCAATTGCAAAGACAAAAAGCAAATGAATTAAGAAAACAAAATTATGAATCAAGAAAATCATTTTATTTGAACTTGTTTTCAAGTTTTGAAAAAAGAGAATTTTATTTTAGCCAAACAAGTTTTGAAAAAAGATTAGTGCAAGAATTTAGGGAAACAGGAGAAGAAATTTGTAATAATAATATAGATGATAATGAAAACGAGCAAGTAGATTGTGATGATAGTCAATGTGGAGGGCAAGTTTGTGGTAAAGGAACTGCAGTAATAAGTAATGGAAATGAATTAGAAGTTGGAGAAGTTGATTTGTATTGCATTTCTGGAATTTGTCAGGCGAAAGAATATAAAATAGAAATTAAACAAGGTTTTTGTGGAGACGGGTTTTGTGATTTTGATTTAAATGAAACTACTGAAAATTGTTTTGAAGATTGTGTCGGATGTCCTGTGTTTGAAGCAATAGAATGTTCTGGAAAAGTTATTTTTAAAGGCAAGGATGAAAAGGGTTGTCATTTAGAACCAGTTTGTGTTGAAGGACAAAAATCTTGCAATACTAATGAAGATTGTGGACAACCTTTGTGTGGAATTGCAGAATGTGTAAAACAAGAAAATACAGAAGAAAGTAAATCTGGAAGATGTGAAGTAATACAATTAAAAGAATGTGTAGAAGCACAATGTGAAGAAGGAAAAAAACAAATAACAAAATGTAATGATGAACAAGAATTAGTTAATGGAATTTGCGAAGATGGAATTTGGATATCTATAGATGTTTCTTGTTCAGCAGGAGAAAAAGGAAATGAAATTGTTGAAGAAGAAATAATTAATAATGAATGTGAAATAGCAAGCGATTGTGGAGGAGAAGACGATGTTTGCAGTAATGGTAATTGTGTTACAATTCCTAAGAGTATTAAAATAGAAATAGAAGAACCTGAAAATGAGGAACTAGTATCTGGAGTTGAAGAAGAAAGTTCAGAACAACCTGAACAAGAAGCAGAAACACAATCTGAACCTGAAACAAATTCAGATTTAGAAGTTTCAAGTGAGCCAGAATCAACAATTGAACCAGAACCTGAAGTAGAAAGTCAAGAAGAACAATTATCTGAACTAGAAATAACAGGTAATTTTATTTTTAATTTTATTGTAGGATTGTTTTCAAACACAAGGATTACAGGACATGTAATTGATGAGGGGGGAGATGATACATTAAATGATGGTGATTATAGTAATGGAGATGATGTTATGGTAGATGACACTGGAAATTATGAGCCAGATGGCAGTGATACTGGAATAGGTGATGACAGAAAGGATTATGTTGATGATGGAATGAATAATGAAGAGCCAAGAGATAATGGAAATATGAATCCAGATAAGAATTATGATGATTCAGAAGAATGGAAAGAAAGAGATAATAATGAAAAAGAAAACAAAGAAAGATGTAAAACAGAATGTGCTCGTCCTTGTATAGAAAAATGTATTAGAGAATCTTGTGGAGAATCAATGGATTGTGATATTGATAAAGAAAGTAAAAATTGTGAAAGTGGTTGCAGTGCTGATGATGGTTGTGTTGGTAAGTGCATGGAAGGAGGAGACTGGTGGAAAGAATTTGAAAATGAAGATATGAATAAACAAGAAAAAGGAGTTTTCCAAGTAGGTGGAGGATGTAGAACAGAACAAGGAAAAACAGAAGGGTATATTTGGTTTGGTGGTTGGGGTGAGCCATTTGAACAAGTTGAACCATTGAAGCAAAAATATTATAATGGAGGACAAGGAGATTGGTGTAAATATGAAATTGAAAATTTAATAAAACAAAGACAAGAATTTGAAAAAGGATTTAATCAAGAATTTGCTATTTGGTTTTTTGAAAAATATCTTCCTAATTCAGCAGAAAACTGGGAGCAATCTGTTTCAGGAATTTTTGAATTATATTGGAGCAATGTTGATAATCAGATGATGTTAGCACACACAATGAAATGCTTAGAAAAAAATGATTTAAATGACTTAATGAATGTTAATTTAATTAATATTGAATATGAAACAGACTATGGAAAATTAAAATATTGGGAAGAAATAAAAGAAGTTAAAATGCCTGGAATGGATGAAAAAGTTGTTATTGTTTCTCCTTATATGAGTGTTTGGGTTTTTCCTCCTAAAGAGTTTGTGATTTATGAAATGAAAACAGCGATGGAAAATCATGAATTTTTAGGAAGTCCTGAAGAAAAAATGGAAAGAAAAAACCAAGGCGGGTTGACAGAGGAACAGAAACAAGAAGTTAGAAATGATGAAAAAGCAATGGAAAGAATAAGATGGGCAACCGAGACCTATGGAGGCAGTTTAGATTTTGTTGTTCAATTTAAAGATTATGAAACTAATGAAATAGTATTTAATATGTATGCCAAAATAAATGAGCAAGTAATTATGGAAATAACTCCTATGTTACCTTCTGAAGTTGAACAAATAGATGCAACTGTAGAAATGGATTTTAAATTATTTTATGATATGATTTTTGTTTCTGAAAAAGATATGATGGGAGACCATATCGAGAGTCCTCCTTGGGATAAACAAATGAGACCTGTTCAAAAAATAAAAGAAATAGGCAATGGGGTAAAAATGTGGAATAAAATGAGGCAGTTAAAAAATTCAGCAATAATTACTCCTAATGATGTTGAAAAAGAAGTAGAAAAATTTGCAGAGTGGGTTATAGAAAACGCAATGATGGGGGGTCCTGATGGTCTTGGGGGGTCAAAAGAGGAAATGAAAATAAAAGAAGGTGAGGAAGGGAAGAGTGGAGAAGAGGGAGGAAAAATTGAGTTTGATAAAGGTGTAAGTGGAAAAGTGGTTTGGGTTTCTTGGTAAGTTTGTAGAATGAATTTTTAAGAAACATTTAATAATTAATATTTGTTTTGTATTTTATGGATATTAAAAAAAGAGTTGAATTGATTAAAGATTTTGCAGAAGAAATTGTTAATGAAAAAGAACTGGAAGAATTATTTAAATCTAAAAAAGAAATTATTGCTTACGATGGTTTTGAACCTTCTGGCATTGCTCCAATTCACTTTGGATTATTGCGGGCGACAAATTTAAAAAATATGTTAAAAGCAGGAATTAAATTTAAATTATATCTTGCAGATTATTTTGGATTTATCAATAATAAACTTGGAGGAGATTTGAAAAACATCCAAATAGCTGGAAAGTATTTTATTGAAGTTTGGAAAGCTTGTGGGATTGACGTTAAGAATGTTGAAATAATTTGGGCAAGCGAGCTTATGGATTCTGTAAAATATTGGGATAGGGTTTTAAGGGTTGCGAAGGTTACGAGTGTTAATAGAACAAAGAAGTCTTTGACTATTGCAGGAAGAAGTGAAGGAGATGTTATAAGCACAGCACAAATGTTTTATCCGAGTATGCAAGTTGCAGACATTTTTGAAATGGATATTGATATATGTCAACTTGGAATGGATCAAAGGAGGGCAAATATGCTTGCAAGAGATGTGGCCACTAAATTTAAATGGAAAAAGCCCGTCGCTGTTCACCATCATATCTTATTGGGTTTACAAGGATTACAAAAAAAAGGGAATAAGGAAGAAACAATGATGGCTTCAAAAATGTCTAAATCAGATCCAAAAACCTGCATTTATATGCATGATACTTTGGAAGAAGTAAAAGAAAAAATGAAAAAAGCTTATTGTCCTGAAAAAGAAGTTGAAGGAAATCCTGTTTTAGAATATTTTAAATATATTATTTTTAGAAATGTTAAAAAAGTAATTATTTCTCGTCCTGAAAAATTTGGAGGAAATGTTAATTATTATTCTTATTCTGAACTTGAAGAAGATTTTATAAAAGGAAAATTGCATCCTGTTGACTTAAAACAATCCTGTGCTGTAGAATTAAATAAATTAATAACTCCAGTTAGAGAATATTTTGAAAAAAATAAGCAAGCTAAAGAACTTTATACTTTTGTCAAAAATCTAAAAACCACAAAATAAAATGAGTAACTTAAGTATAATCTCCGAAGTTGGTGGAAGAAAGCCTTGGTTAATTTGGGTTTTTCTTTTGATTGTTGTTTTATTAATTATTGCAGGTTTTTTTGTTTGGAATTTGGTTTCAGGAGACGGAGGGCAATCTGCTACTAATTTAGGTGAACAAATGTTTGGAAATACAAGTTTGCCAATTTAAAAGAATTATTTTTTCTTTTTTGGGTAAGAAACAAAAAAGAACACAAGACCAATTATAAAAAATACAATTGCAAAAGGCAATGTTCTAATTCCAACTTTTCCTAGGGGAATTATTGCTCCTGAAACAGAAAATCTATTGCGTATTATAAAGTAAGCACTTAAAACAAGAAAAACAAGGCAAAATATTTTTTGTTTTATATTCTTTATTGGTTTGAAGATTATCTTTTTTTGAATATTTTTTTTATCTATTTTTTCTTTAACTTTTTTAGATTTGTTCTTTTTGTTTACTAAAAAATACTTTTTTATTTCTTCGTCTTCGTCAAAAAAGTTTTCAATAACTTTTCTTTTTTCAAGTTTTTGAACTTCTTTTTTAATTTCTCCATAAGTTAAATCTGTTTTTTCAAATTTCTCAAGTTTGTCTTGCAATTCTTCAAGAGTTAAGCTGTCTTTTTTTGTCTTTGGTAATTGTTTTAAAATCCCTTCTCTGTTTTCTTTTTCCTCTTTTTTCATTTTAATTTGAAGTAAAACGATTTTTTAAAATTATTTTTTCTTTTTTGAAGGAATCATAAACAACGCAATTCCCAAAACAAAAGAAACAACTCCTAAATAAAGAGCATTTAAGTTTCCCTCTTTAAAAGAAATAACTGCTCCTGAAATAGAGGCACCGTTATATATCACCAGCCCGATACCTAAAGCAAGAAAAATAATTCCAAAAAGTCTTTTGTAAAGTTTATAAGTATCTTGAATAATGTTTGATTTTCCAAACAATTTTTTTTGAGCCCTTTTTCCTGCACCAATGCCCCTCGATAAAAAATATCTTTTCATATTATCATCTTCATCTAAAAAACACCTCACATACCCTTGTTGCATTAATTCGTTAAGATCTTTTTTTAACTCTTTATATTCTATTGTTGTTTTTTCAAGTTTTTCAAGTTTATCTTGAACTTCTTCTATTTTTAATCCCTTAATTTTTCTTCTAGGCAAATGTTCCAAAATTTCTTTTTTATTAT
>JAHILJ010000014.1 GCA_018897135.1 Nanobdellota archaeon
AAAAATATTTGAAAAACTACAAGAAAAGAATAAAGGCAAGAAAAAATGGAAATTCATCGACGGACCTATAACTGCAAACAATTCTATGGGGGTTCATCATGCATGGGGACGAACCTACAAAGATTTATTCCACAGATTTAAAGCTATGCAAGGTCATGAAATGAGATACCAAAATGGATTTGATTGCCAAGGACTTTGGGTTGAAAGGGAAGAAGAAAAAGCTCTTGGATTAAAAAATAAAGAAGATATTGAAAAGTTTGGAATTCTTAATTTTGTTGAAGCATGTAAAAAACGTGTTGAAAAATTTTCAAAAATTCAAACAGAACAATCAATAAAACTTGGTTATTGGATGAACTGGGACAATTCATATTATACTATGTCTAATTCAAATAATCTTCATAATTGGTTTTTACTAAAAAAATATTTTGAAAATGGTTGGCTTTACAAAGGGAAAGATGCGGTGCCTTGGTGTTGGAGATGCGGAACTGCAAGTTCAAAACATGATATTGCAACAGAAGGATATAAAGAAGTAAAACACACTGCATTATTTATGCAATTTCCATTAAAAGAAAAACCAAATGAATATTTTTTAATTTTTACCACAACACCTTGGACAGTTCCTGCAAATGTTGCAATTGCTGTTAATAAAAATATAAATTATGTTAAAATTGAAAATGAAGGATTGTTTTATTGGCTTGCTGAAAAAAGAGTTGAAGAAATTGAAGGAAAATATAAAATCGTTGAAAAAAAGAAAGGAAAAGAACTTGAAGGGATTGAATACATAATGCCTTATGCTTCTTTTACGGTTCAAAAAAATTCCCCACACAAGGTGGTTTTGTGGGATTTGGCTTCTGAAGAAGAAGGAACAGGAATTGTTCATATTGCTCCTGGTTGTGGTGCAGAAGATTTTGATTTAGGGAAAAAAATAGGGCTTCCTGCAATTTCCCCATTAAACGATGCAGGAATTTATGATAAAGGATATGAACAGTTTAGTTTGAAAAAATATTCCGTAGTAAACAAAGAAGTTATAGAAGATTTAGAAACACGGAGATTTATTTACAAAACAGTTTCTTACAAACATCGTTATCCTCATTGTTGGAGATGTGGAGAAGAACTTGTATTTAGGTTGGTTAATGAATGGTATATTAGTTGCAAAGAAATTAGAAAAAAATTAATTTCTGGAAATGAAAAAATTAAATGGTATCCAGAATATGGAAAAATTCGGCAAAGAGATTGGTTTAATAATATGGGAGATTGGTTGATTTCACGAAAAAGATATTGGGGATTGCCATTACCAATTTGGGAATGCGAATGTGGAAATATTGAAGTTGTTGGAAGTTTGGAAGAACTTAAAGAAAAAGCTGTTGACAAAAAAAAGGTTGAAACTCTTTCTGAAATTCATAGACCTTGGATTGATGAAATAAAATTAAAATGCCCTAAATGTAAAAAAGAAATTGAAAGGGTAAAAGATGTGGGGGATGCTTGGCTCGACGCTGGCATTGTTCCTTTTTCAACTTTAAATTATTTAGAAAATAAAAAATATTGGAAAGAATGGTTTCCTGCAGATTTGATTTCTGAAAATATGCCTGGGCAATATCGCGGATGGTTTAATTCTTTATTTTGGGCAAGCCAAACTTTAACAGGAAAAGTTCCTTTCAAAGCATTGTTTGGATATGAAACTCTAAAGGATGAAAAAGGAGAAGAGATGCACAAAAGTAAAGGAAATGCGATTTGGTTTGATGATGCCCTTGAAAAAATAGGTGCAGATATAATGAGATTAATTTATTGTTTACAAGACCCTTCTTCTGAATTAAGGTTTGGTTTTAATGCTGCAAGAGAACCTAAGAACAATTTAAACATTCTTTATAATATTTCAAAATTAATTGGAAATGAAAAAACTACAAATGTAAAATCCATAGAAGATAAATGGATTTTATCAAAATTAAACAATCTCGTGAAATTAGTTACTGAAGAACTTGAAAATCTTCATCCACATTATGCTTCTCGAGCTTTACAAAATTTTTGGTTGAATGATTTAAGTAGAAGTTATATTCAAATTGTGCGAGATAGAATTTTTACAGAAGATAAAGCTGTGAAATTTATTTTGAAAGAAATTTATTTAACTTTGATAAAGTTATGTGCACCTTTTATTCCATTCATTACTGAAAAAATTTGGCAAGATTTGAAAACAAAAAAAATTGTCAAAGAAGAATCTATTCATCTTTCACCTTGGCCAAAATCAGATAAAAAGAAAATTGATAAAAGTTTAGAAAAGGAATTTGAAAATATTTTTTTGGTTTTGGAGACAGGTTTAGCAGAAAGAGAAAAAATAAAAGTTGGTTTAAAATGGCCTCTTACAAAAGCCACAATTACTTCTAACTTTTCTTTGAAAAAAGATTCTTTAGAAATAATTTCTCGGCAATTAAATGTAAAAAAGATTGAATGGAAATCTGGAAAAGAGATTTCAGTTGTGTTGGATGAGAAAATAACGCCCGAACTTGAAGCAGAAGGTTATGCCCGAGAAGTTTCAAGAAAAATTCAAGCATTTAGAAAAGAGCTTGGTTTAATTCAAACTGACAAAGTTGAAACCTATTTAATCGTCGATGAAAACTTCAAATCTATTTTAGAAAAAGAAAAAAAACTTTTGAAAGAAAGAACAAACTCGAGCAAATTAGAAATTGTTACAACTGGTAAGGAAACATTTAAAAATAAAACTAACTTTAATATTAAAGACAAAAAGGGTGAGATTGTTATTGTTATTTCCGGGAAATAGCACTTATATTTACCATTTTAGAAAACAACAATCTTTAAAAATAAAGAATACTACATAAAAAAGTAAAATGATCGTAAAAGAAGAATTTTTAAGCAGACTGAGAAAAATATTTGACCTAAACTTGTATGAAGTAAAAGTTTGGACAGCGTTATTGTCTCGAGGCACTTCTACAGCTGGGGAGCTAAGTACTATCTCTGATGTTCCACGTTCAAGAACATATGACATTTTAGAATCATTAGAAAAGAAAGGATTTATTCTTATGAAGCTCGGAAAACCAATTAAATTCGTTGCATTAAAACCAGAAGAAGTTGTTGAAAGAGTAAAAAAGAATTTAATGGTATATGCAAAAGAAAGATCACAAAGACTTGAGAAATTAAAAGGTGATGAAGTTTTAGAAGAGCTTAGTACCTTATTTACGAAAGGAGTTAAGTTTGTTGAACCTTCTGAACTTTCAGGAAGCTTGAAAGGAAGACAAAATCTTTACAATCACTTAGATATGATGGTTCGAGATGCTGAAAAAACAATTACAATTATAACAACAGCAGAAGGACTTAATAGAAAATTTGAGGCCTTAATGCCAAGTTTAGAAAAGTGTAAAAAGAGAGGAGTTACAATTAGAATTGCTGCGCCAATTGATAAAAATAATTTAAAGGTTGCAAAAGATTTATCAAAAGTTGCAGAAGTTAGAAATTTAACAAAGATAAAAGCAAGATTTGTTATTATTGATTCTACTCAATTAATGTTTATGCTTTTAGATGATGAAAAATTCCATCCAAATTATGATATTGGAATTTGGATTAACACAACTTTCTTTGCTCAAGCATTAGAACAAATGTTTGAACTTGCTTGGAAAGATATGAAGAAAGTTTAAGTTTAGGATAGTAATTCTTAAAAAGGGCTTATTAATTTTAGAAATATGAAAAGATATTTTCCTTTTGGGGGAAATTTTATAAAAGTTGTGGATTCAAAAAACAGAATTTATTTCCCAGAATCATTTAGAAGATGCTGGTATAATGTATTAAATAATTCTTCAGAAGAATTTAAATTATATCCAAAAAACAAATATGTTAAACTATTAAAAAATTCTAAAAATAAAAAAGCTATTTTAAATTCCACAACAAAAATTTTTTGGAAAAAGATGGGAGAATTGTTGTTCATAAATTAGGGGTAGCCTCTGGGCAAAAAGTAAAAGTTATTGGAATGTTAAAATATATTTTAATTAAAAAAGCTTAAATATACTCTTTTCTTTATTTTTTTGAAAGGAGGTAAAAAATGAACGCTGTAGAAATTTTAGCACTAATCTTTGCAATAGCAGTAATTCTTAAGATGGCGGTGATTTTAATCAGTAGAAAATCTTGGGAAGGATTTGCTAAGGGAATGTACAAAAAACCAGCTTTACTCTTTGTTATAGAGTTAATCCTTGGTGTAATTGTATTCTATTACTTATTGCAAACATTAAGCATTATAACAATAATGGCTTGTGTACTTTTAGGTGCTTTATTAACAGGAATGAGTTTCGCGTTTTTCACAAAAGAATTGTCCCCAATGATAAGCAAAATCATGAAGGCAAATGTTTTGAAAAAAATGTGGTTCCTTATGTTAATTTGGCTTGCACTTGCTATTTGGGTTTTAATTGCTTTATTTTAATTTAATTTATTTATTTTTCTTTTTTATATTTTTAAATATAGTTTGAACTATAATAATTCTTTTAAAGAGAGCATTAGTGGGAATTATATGAGAAAAGTTTATTTATTTGCCTTGGTTTTAATTTTAAGTATTAGTTTTATTTTTGCTCAAAATTGTCCTCTGAGTTTGCCAAAAACTTATTCAGGAGAAGTCAGTTACAACGGGGGTGTTCTTTCTGGAACTTATGAAATTCGTGCTGTTTTAGATGAAGATACAATTGGAATTGGGGAGGTTTCTGAAGGAGAATATTTAGTTGATGTTGTGCCATGTTCTGGTTCAACAGGAGAAATTTATTTTTACATTAATGGAATTGAAACAAATGAACGAGGTTTATATTCTGGTAAAGATGATTGGGGGGTTGGTGAAGAACTTAATTTAGAAGTTGAAGAAATGCCGCCTGCTCAAAACACATGTAGTGATGGAATTATTCAATCTGGCGAAGAATGTGATGGAACAAATTTGGCTGGAAGGTCGGTTAATGGTTGCGAACCTTCGGGATGGGAAGGAACAATTTCGTGCAATTCACAATGTAAAATAGATTATTCAAATTGTGTTTATTCTGATGACAATAACGAGGATGAAAAGGATAACGACAAAGAGGATGATAAAGATTCTGAAAAGAAAAAGTTAATTTCAGATGAAAATAAAGAAATAATTAAAGAAAAAATTGACAACACAATTTCGGCTATTAGTGAAAAAGTTGGAAGTATAACAGGGGCAACAATTGGATTTGTAAAAACAGGAAACGGAATTATTGCGATTTCATCAGGACTTGTAACTTTAGTTGCATTTGTATTTTTAGTTGTGCTTTTGAAAAAAATGAAAAAATGAAAAAACAAATTTTATTAATTTTCTTAGGAATGTTTTTGATTAACTTTGTTTTTGCTGTTCCTGAAATTCCAACAATTTACATTAATACACAAACACCTTCTTTAAATCAAAGAGTTCTTATTTGTGCAGATGTAAACGATACTGAAACAATAAGTTTGGTTCGACTTTATTTAAATCGGGAAAGCCCTGAATGGAATTGGGGACTTGTAATGGACTTGGAAGAAGAAAATTTTTATTGTGAGATTTTGTCGCCAGAAACAATGAGAGTTAATGAAATTACAGATGATTATAAAATTGATTTTTATTTAACTGCAAAAAATTCTTTGGGCGAAACTTTTACTTCTTCAACATATTCTTTTATTTATACAAATAGTTCAGAAGAAACTGAAGAGGAAGAAGATGAAATTCCTATGGAAGAAGATTCTAATATAAATATTAAAAATCCAAAAATGACTTTTGTTCAATATTGTGAACCGAATTGGAAATGCAGTTTATGGAATAATTGCTTTAATGGAATGAAAACTCGGAAATGTTATGATACAAATGGCTGCAAGGTTTCATACAACAAACCACTTGAAATCACGAGTTGCGAAATTGATTATGTTCCTGAACAAGAAAAAGTTTCTTGGCTTTTTGTTTTGTCTGGATTAATTATTCTTGCTTTGTTGGGTTGGATTTTGGTTTTGTTGTTGGGGAAAAGAAAGATTACTTAATCATCCCTTTTAATTCAGACATTTTATCCTCGATAAATTCAATAATCTCTGCTTTGAATTTTGGGTTTAAAGAAATATTCGTATAATTTGGTTTTTGTTGAATTAAAAGCCAACCTTTTTTTGATAAATCTTTAACTATAATTTTTAGGTTTTGAAATCGTTTATAATGTTCAAGCCTATCAAATTTGTGCCCCCAATTTTTCTTGCTAAATGCTAATTTAAACATGAGTTTGGCTTTTTCTTTTTCCATAAAAATATAAGGAAATATTCTTTTTAAATGTTTCTAACTTTGATAGTTATGCATTAAAAATGGAAACATTTATAAATATTAATTAATATCTAAAACAAGTATTAATAATACCTGAAAATGAAAATAAAAAAAGATAAATCTGCATTCTTGGAATATGTTGGAGATACTCCGCAGTTAAGAGTTTTGGATTTTTTTATTGGAAATCATTTTTTTGATTTCCCACTTACTGAAATTGCGAGAGAATCTGAAGTTAGTTATAATTCTTTGAAAGTTGTTCTTCCAAAATTTCTTGAAAGAGAGATTTTAGTTAAATCGCGAAGAGTTGGAAAATCTGATTATTATAAATTTAACATGGAAAATGAATTTGTGAAAAATATTATTAAAATTTCTTGGATGCTTGTTAAAAAGGATTTGTTTAGGGAAGTTGAAGTTAAGGCTTAATTTGTCTCATTGTCGCTACGAAATCGGCTTTGCCAGATTTCTTCGTTAAGATATTCTAATAATAAATAAACTTCATTGTTAAATTTAGAAAACTAAGGTCTTAAACATACTAGGATTTTATAATTAATTTTTAGAAAAGAGAAAAGTTTAAAGAGATTGGTTTGTTTAAAGAATTATGGAAAATCTAAACCAAGATGAATCTTTTAAGACTATTTTGGAATACTTAAAATCAAATCATGAAGCATTGAAACTTCTTTGGCAAAAGATAGATCTCTTGGAAAAGGAAATAACTGAAAAGGTAGATTTTAATTTTGGAAAGAAAAAAATAATTCTATCTGATGAAGAAAAAAAGAAAAGGAAAGATAGATGGAATAAAATGATAGAAGATTCAAGAAAGGAATACCCAAATGCTTGGAAGAGTTGGAAAGAACCTCAAGACAGAGAACTTCTATCTCTCTATAACGAAGGGAAGAGTATTGAAGAAATTACAAAAATAATGGGAAGAAATTCAAACTCAATAACAATGAGATTAGAAAATAAACACGGAATTATCATGGAAAATTTAAAAAATGACTGAAGAGAAAGAATGGAATCAAAATAAAGCTGTAGGGAATATTTCAGAGAGTATAATTGAGATGATGATTAATTCTATGCCTGATTGGAAATGTGTTAAGTTTGGAGTAGAAAACCACATTGAAGAATTAAGAAAGGTTGTAAAAACAGATATAAATGAAACTACAAAAAGAATTAAATCTATGCCAGATTTCATTGCATATAATACAAAAGAGAGAAAAACTTTTTTTATTGAGGTTAAATATAGAAGTTTTATTGATAAACGAGAGGGAAAATCAGAATATAAGATTGATTTTCTGGAAGAATATTTGGAATATTGGAAAGGAACTAAACTAATTGTAATCAACCCAACAATCCATCCATATTTTTTTGTAATTGATTTAGATGATGTGAAAGATGATATGTGCCGTATGGAACAAAATAGGAAAGATGATTATTATTGGAATTTTAAAGAGATTGAAAAAGAGCTTAAAGATTTATTTCCTGAATTAAAAAAAGAAGTAATAGAAGATGCAACAAAATTGATACCTTCTCTTAAGGATAAGGGGTGAAAATAGTTGGTGGGGGTTGATTAGGTTGAGTAAAGATAGTTAATAAGATGCCCCGTCATTCAAACCATAATTCTTTTTTAAATATTCTTCAAAATTCTTTTTACTCGTTAAATAACTCCATAAATTATCAATTGATAAACTACTAATAGAATCTTCATCATCATAGGAATTAGATAATATAATTATCCTTTTGTCTGGATTGATTAATGAAAGAATTTTATATAAAAGTTTTGTATCATGTTTTTCTTCACCAACATCTTCTCCTAAAAGTTCTGCTGGCTCAATCCAATTTTCTAAGTAAGCAATCACTTCTGTTTTTGTTGTTTCGTCAATTAATTCTGTTTTTTCTTTTATTTTGGTTTTAATATCCTCAATTAAAGAAGGTAGCATATATGCTTTATTTTTTTCATTTTGAGTTGTTAAATAAATAAAAAACAATTCTGCTGTCTCATAATTAGAATCTTTAAAGAATTCATTTACAACATCCTTATCAACAATAAAGATTTCATTATCATCAGAATTATACTGCAAACAATCACCCATTTTTAAAAATAAAATTAAAAGGAGGTATTAAAAAGATTAGCTCTTTTAATAGAGTCTCTAAATCCCTCAGTAGGTTTTATCTCCTTTTTAATTGCTTTTTTTTCCATTCTCTTTGGAGAATTTCTAATTATTCTTATCTCTGCAAAATCCTCTTGAGAGATGTTCAATCTGGCTCTTTCTACAGCTGATAAACGACTACCTGAAACGATAGTTATACTTTCTATTTTTGGTTTATTTCCCATAAAGGAATCATTAAATGCCATCTTATAAATTTTTCTATATCACACCTCCTTTTAATATTATTATCCTTAAATACTTTGTTATCAAAGAAAGATAAAGTTGTAAATAACATAAAAAAATAAAGTGCTTCAACTATAAATAACTTTGTGTAATTAACCCTCAACCCACTTCCAAAAACCATTTAAACCCCAAATTCTCCTCCTCTCTTAATTTTTCCTCCTCGGAAAAAGTGTAAGTTCGATGCTACTTTCGCATCTCATTACGTTCCTAATCACAAATTTTAAATAGTCTATTACGTGATTAAAAACGTAGACCAAGTCGGCGGGTTAGCCCTCCGCTATTTGCAAACGGACTTTAGGCAGACTGCGAGAGGGGAGTGATGAGTGCGTCGAAAGGTCTTTGTTCGGACGTTGACGTTTTGTCTGCTTTGATCTTGCATTTACGAACCGGGTCAGGCCTTGATCGGAGCAGCCCTAAACATTTGTTAAGGTGCTTAGCAGGTCGCAAAACTGAGGAAGAATAAAGGTAGCTTTTTGGTTCTCTCTGAGCAAACCTCGGGTCTACAATAAAAAGAACCAGCAGGTTCTTTTTGAATCTCCTCAAATTGCGGAACAGCGATTTTTAAATGCACTCAATAAAATCACATAGAATGAAAACCTAAATTTCTTTTGAATCTCCTCAAATTGCGGAACAGCGATTTTTAAATGCACTCAATAAAATCGCATAGAATGAAAACCTAAATTTCTTTTGAATCTTCTAAATACTGAACCTCCTTTCCTAAATGCCTCTTGTGAAACTGCACACAAAAATTTGTTCTATTCCTTGTAATTACTTATAAAAGGTTACAAATAGTAAGTTTTTTAAAGGAAGCGTGTGTAAGAAAAATATGAAAGAAAAAACTAAAGCAATAATTTGTAATGGAATAGCAGCAATTACAACAGCCTATGCTTCCATTCACAACTATCTACATATGCATTCCTTAAATCCTAGAACATATCATTGGTGGAATGGACAACTTGGAGATTTTTGCTTTACTGCTACAAATACAGCTATTATAGCCACAATATCTCATGCATTAGGAAGGACTGACAAAACCAACAAAAAAGTTTTAGAATTTGGTCTTAGTTGTGCAACTATGTGCTCTTTATACGAAGTTTTACAACCTATTTATGAAGGGAATACTTTTGATTGGAAAGATGTTGTTGCTTATTTTGCAGGTTCATTAAGCATTGTTGGACTAAATAAATTCTTAGAAAAAAACAAAAAACAAAAAAGTTTAGATAACTTAATCCAAACCCAAAATTAATAAACTCTTTTTCATTATTTTGCTTATGAAAAAAAGAGGGCAATTTTATTTAATAGCAGCTGTAATTATAATTGCGATAATTCTTGCTTTTGTTGCTGTTTCAAATTATTACAAACCAAAAAGTTTTGTTCAAATTGAAGACTTGAAAAAAGAACTTGAAATTGAATCTTTAGAAGTTTTAGATTACATGATTCAAAATCCTGATTCAACAACATTAGACAAATTCACAGCAAACTTTTCACAATATGTTAGAAGTGAAATTAATATAACTTACATAACAGATGCTTCAGAAACTTTAGAATGTTATTATTATGATCAATTAACTAAGAAAGATTTGGGTTGTTCAGAAATAGGGGGGAAGGTAACAGTTTATTCAAATGGTTACAACTATGAATTTGAAATGACAGATGGCCTTGATTTTCATTTTATAATTTCTCAAACAGTTGGAGGCGAGCATCATGTTGTCACGAGCTAAGTCAAAAAAAGGTGTAAGTGTAATGATTGGATATATTTTATTAATAAGTTTTTCAGTTATTCTCGGAGCTGTGCTTTACCAGAATTTGAAAACATATGTTCCTACAGAACCAATAAATTGCCCATATAGTGTTTCTATTTTTTTAAAAGATTATACTTGTGAAAACTCAGTTGGAGGAAACTCAACCTTAACTCTAAATCTAAAGAACAATGGAAAGTTCAATATTGCAGGATATTTTGTTTATGCAACAAACAGTTCTGAACAAGAATTAGCAACAATTGATTTATCTAATTCTTTTAATGAAAATGCAGAAGACTTGGGGGTTGTTGTAAAAAATGCTGTTGTTTTTGAAATGAACAATAATAATACAATGAATGTTGGAGAAGAAAAAGTTTCTGAATTTGACATCCCCCCAAATATTTTAATTAATTCTATTGAAATTGTCCCTGTAAGATTTCAAGAAGTAAATAACAAGATGATGTTTGTAAGTTGCGGTGGTGCAAAAATATCAGAAGAAATTATTTGCCCTGACTGTTCTTGTTCTTTAACAACTTGTGTAGGAGCAACTTGTGAAAATGGAATAGGAGAAACTTGTTATGGAGTTCTTACAGAAAGTGTTTGCCCTACTGCAAATACAATTGCTTGTGGGGATACCCCAGATCCAACAATAAATTGTGGAACAACTTGTGAATCTGGAACAAATTGTCCTCTTGGTGAAACCTGTGTTGAAGAAGAATGTATTGAAACAGGAGTTTATTAAAAAAATTTAAAAGCTATATAATATTAATAATAAAATGAAAAAAAAAGGAATCTCACCTGTAATTGCAACAATTTTGTTGATTTCAATAGTTGTTATTATTGCACTAATTATTTTTTTATGGCTTCGGGGAATGACAGAAGAAACAATTACAAAGTTTGGCGGGAAAAATGTTAAACTTGTTTGCGGGGAGGTTATGTTTGAAACAAGTTATTCGGACGGGACATTATATATAAAAAACACAGGAAATGTTCCTATTTTTAAAATGAACATGCAAATCGACAAGGGCTCAAGTTATTCAACAATTACTTTTAATACTGCAGAAGATGGATGGCCAGAAGTTGGATTAAATCAAGGAGACGGTCTTTCGATTGCTATTGGTTCACGTGTAGAAAACGGAGATGAAATATTAATTATTCCTGTTTTAGCAGGAAGTTCAAAAGAAGGTGAAAAAACTTATGCTTGTGAAGAAGTTTATGGCGAGAGATTATTAATTGAATAAATTTAAAAACATGTTTAACTTAAAAATAAAATGAGGGATAAAAAAGGGTTGTCTGCAGTTATCACGACTTTGATAATGATTGCACTTGTAATTGTCTTAATCACAATTGTTTGGGTTGCTGTTGACAGAATGACAAGAGGAGCAATAGAAGGTTCTGAATCTTGTTTTGATATTGCAGGAAAAGCAAGCATAAATAATGTTTATACATGTTGGACAGAACGAACAGGGGTGGGGGAGTTTGATGAACTTCAATTTTCAGTGGGTTTAGGAGATATAAGTCCTGATTCTGTTCTTGTTACTGTTTCAACTGTTAGCATGACAAAAAGTTATACAATAGATGGGACAATTGTTACAAATGTTAAAAATCATGATGATACATCTTATGGGACGGCATTAACAGCTTTAACTGCAAACTCAGGTCAAACATATATTACAAAAGATTTTGATGGAAAAGGAAAACCAGATTCTGTTGAACTGTTTTTAAAGTTTGGTGAAAAGCAATGCAGTGTTTCAGATGCTTTATATGAGATTAGTGATTGCTAATTTTAACATTAATTATTTAAATCAAATTCTGTTTAATTTAATATGAAAAAAAGAGGACAGGTTTGGGTAGAAACCATGATTTACACTTTGGTGGCTTTTGCATTAATTGCAGCTGTTTTATTTTTTGTTAAACCAAAAGTTGAAGAAATTCGGGACCAAGCATTAATTGAACAATCGCTTGAAGTTATGAAATATTTTGATTCGACAATTTTAGAACTTGGGCAAAGCGTGTCTGGAAACAAAAGAGAAATTGAAGTTGGAATTAAAAAAGGAACACTTTTAATAGACGGAGAAAACGAAAAAATTGTTTTTGAAATGAAAAGTAAATATGAATATAGTGAACCGGGCGAAATAATTTCAGAAGGTTCTTTAAATGTTTCAACTGAAAAAATAGGTGATGAAAATAAAATAACAATTTCTAAAAATTATTCAAATTATAATTTAACTTTTAATTCTGCAGATGAATCAAAACTTATTAGTTCTTCTTCAACACCTTACACAATTTTTGTATCAAACAAAGGAGGTTCTCCAATCATAATTGATTTTGAAATAGAATAATGGCAAAAAAAATAGCACCACAACCTTTCCCAAGAATTCAAATAGATTTTTCTCCAGAAATTCCCCCATTAAAAAAAATGAAGGATAAAACAAAAATAAATGTAAGATATTGTTTAATTGCTCCTTTTGCTTTTGTTCATATTTTTTGGAATTCAAAAATTAATGAAATGGTTTATGAAATTGAAGAACCTATTTTAGACGAAAATGAAAAAGAGATTAGGGACGAAATTGTTACAGCAATGAGTGAGATGATAAATTTTGATACTTTAGTTAAGAGAGACCAAGATTCCTTATTGCAATATATTGATGAAAGATTTAAAATTTTAATTGCAGAACTTGCAATAAACTTGTCTTATGAAAGTTATGGAAAAATATATTATTATCTTTGCAGAGATTTTATCGGGTTTAATGAAGCAGATCCTTTATTAAAAGATTATTTTATAGAAGATGTGGAATGTAATGGAACAAATAGTCCTGTTTATGTTGTTCATCGTATTTATAGAAATTTGAAAACAAGTTTAATTTATAAAGATAATGATAAACTTGCCGGGTTTGTTGAAAAACTTGCTCAGCGATGTGGGAAATATGTTTCATATGCAAATCCTATTCTTGACGGAACTCTACCAGATGGAAGTCGTGTAAATGCAACTTACACAAAAGACATTTCAAATAAAGGCCCGACATTTACGATTCGTAAATTCACAAAATCTCCTTGGACACCAACGCAGTTACTTTCATTTAGAACCTTAAGTCCTGAAATGCTTGCATATCTTTGGATACTTGTTGAACATAAAATGAACCTTCTTCTTGTTGGCGGGACAGCATCTGGAAAAACAACTTTGTTAAATGCTATTGCTTTTTTTATTGCACCTGAAGCAAGAGTTGTAAGTATTGAAGATACTTTGGAATTGAATTTGCCGAGGGACAATTGGCTTCCAAGTGTAACAAGAAATTCTACAGGTATTGAAAAAGTTGGTGAAGTTGATTTGTTTACTTTGCTTAGAAGTTCGTTTAGACAAAATCCAGATTATGTTATTGTTGGTGAAGTTAGAGGTAAGGAAGCTTTTGTTTTGTTTCAGGGAATGGCTTCAGGTCATTCATCTATAAGCACTATTCACGCTGATTCTGTTGAAACTGTTATAAAAAGATTAGAAACACCGCCTATTGAACTTTCTCCGACTCTATTGAACACTTTAGATTGTGTTTGTATTATGACGCACGCAATTGTAAATAAACAAGAAACAAGAAAATTAAAAGAAATTGTAGAAATTGTTGACATTTCTCCGACAGGAGTTGCATTGACCAATACGCCTTTTGTTTGGAATCCTTCTGATGATCAATTTTATTTTAAAAGTGGAAGTAGAATTTTTGAAAAAATATGTAAGCGATATGGAATGAAAATGGAAGAGCTTGAACTTGAATTTAGGAAAAGAGTTCAATTAATTTACAAACTTTTCATAAATCGAGTTTTTGAATTTGACAAAATGCGTGCAGTTATTGACCAGTATTATAAACAGCCAGAAGAAGTTTTGAAGAAGTATGGTGTGAAATAACCAATACAAAATATTTAATAATATAGTTTAATTCTTTTATACATGAAAAAAGAGGAAATTGACTTTCTTAAGCAGTTAGTGAAAGTTCTTGAGGATTCTGCTCCAGAACTTGAAAAAGCATTTGGGCAAAAAGATTATGAAAGATTTTCCAGTCTTAAAAAAAACATGTTGCAAGTTCAAGAACAAATTGCAACTTTAACAAAATGAGCATCCAAAAAGAAGGTATGTTTGAGGAATTGAAAAATAATATTTTAAAAGAAAAACAACTTTCTAAGGAACTTGATTCTATGTTTATCTATTATGAACAAGTAAAAGAAGCAAGAGAAAAAAGATTGGTTAAGACCCAATTTGACTTGCTTAGAAATTCTTTGAAAAAAGCAAATGAATTTGTCTTGATAGAATTAAAAAAAATAAATCTTGCTCGACCTCTTGAAGGAAAGTTTGAAAGAAACAAATTATTTGAAAAAAGTTTGAAAGATGTTTCAGAACTTGATGAGGCTACATTAAAAAGATTGAAAAAAAGTGAAGAAGAAAAATCTATTCCTATAAAAAAGAAAAAAGCAAGTAAATATGTTCAAAGAGCAAGTAAAAAGTTTGGAAAGCGTGTTAAAAAAATGTTGGACCAGAAAATGTTTGCAACTCTTGAAAGAGATTTGATTCAAGCAAATTTGCAATTTCCTCCTATTGCTTATATTTCAACTATTTTTTATTCAACATTAATTTCTATTTTTATTGCGATTTTTCTTTTTGTGTTTTTCTTGTTTTTCAATTTTGGGCCTGCACTTCCTTTTATAACAAAAGCAACAGAATCTGTCGGACTTAGATTTTTCAAGGTTTTTTGGATACTTTTTTTAATTCCAATTGGGACTTATTTATTTATGTATTTTTATCCTTCAATGGAAAAAAAATCGATTGGAACTAAAATAGATCGTGAACTTCCTTTTGCAACAATTAATATGGCGGCGATTTCTGGTTCTATGATTGACCCTACAAAAATATTTAGTATTATAATTTCTACAAAAGAATATCCTGCTCTTGAAAAAGAATTTACAAAACTTATGAATGAAATTAATATTTATGGTTATGATTTAGTTACTGCTCTAAAAAAGGTTTCAATGAACGGGCCGAGTAAAAAACTTTCAGAATTATTAAATGGTTTATCGACGACAATTAGTTCTGGGGGGGATTTGCCTCAGTTCTTTGATAAACGAGCAGAGACCTTGCTTTTTGAACATAGAATTGAAAAAGAAAAAGAAACAAAATCTGCTGAAACTTTTATGGATATTTATATTAGTGTTGTTATTGCTGCACCAATGATTATAATGCTTTTACTTATGATGATGAAAATGAGTGGGCTTGGAATTTCTCTTAGCACATCTATGATTACTTTGATAGCTGTTTTAGCAGTCACAGGAATAAATATTGCTTTTATGACTTTTTTGCATTTAAAGCAGGCAGGTGAATAATGCGTTTAAAAAAATCACACAAAACAGGTTTAATTATTGCAGGAATTATAATGGCTGTTGCTTTTATTTTATCTGGAACAAGTGCGTTCTTTTTTGTTTTTGGAATTTCCCTCTTAGTTGCAGCACTTCCTTTTGTTATGACCGCGGTCCATCAAACAAAAATTGCAAGTGAAAAAGAAGTTATGTTTTTAGAATTTTCACGAAACCTTGTTGAAAGTGTTAAGGCGGGAACTCCAATTAGTAAAAGTATAATTAATATGAGAACAAAATCATATGGAGTTCTTACAGAGAACATAAAAAAATTAGCAAATCAAATTTCGTTGGGAATTCCATTAAATCCTGCTTTACAAGTTTTTGCAAAAGATGTAAATAATAAAACTGTTTCAAGGGCTTTGACTTTAATTGGTCAAGCTGAAAGAGCGGGGGGGAATATTGGAGAAATTCTTGAGTCTGTTACAGAAGCTGTAAGTATTTCTGATAAATTAAAAAAAGAAAGAAAGGCCACAATTTCTACTTTAGTTGTTCAAGGTTATATTATCTTTTTTGTTTTCATAATTATTGTTTTAGTTATGCAGTTTGCAATTATGCCAATGATGGGAGGAATTGGCGGTGACGACGCTGGAGGCGGAAGTGCTATTGCAGGGCTTGGGGGAATTGGAGGAATTTCTGTAAGTGGTGGCGCACCTGTTGAAGCAAGTGAAATGGCAAATGCTTTTTTATATTTACTTTTAATTCAGGGCTTGTTCACAGGATTAACAATTGGAAAACTTTCAGAAGGAAATGCAAAAGCTGGTTTAAAACATTCTTTTGCTTTGGTCTTGTCTTCGTTTTTAATTTCAGCAGGAGCTAATCTTGTTTGGGGTGTTTGAAGATGAAAAGAATTTAAATAGTGCTTTTTAGTTAATTTATTATGAGTCTTAAAAAATTAGCATTTTGGTCTGCAATTATTGGAGCAATTATTTATGTATTTTATTCTACTTTGAATTTAATTGGATTTGCAATTAATCAAAAAGCAATTGAACCAACTATCAACGGAATTGTTTTGTTTTTCGCAAACAATTTTAATTTTTTGTTTTGTTTATTTTTGATTTTAATTTTTATTACAAACATTGTTATTTACTCAGGATTTATTCAGTGGAGCAGTAAAAAGAAACAAAAAGCTTCTTTAATTTTTTCTATAGTTTTTTTAGCCTTTGCTTCTTTGAGTATAATTTCTACTTTGTTTTCATTTTCGCCAACTTTTTTTAGAGTTCTTTTGGCAATTTCATATGTGCTTTTTGGAATTTCCTTGTTGAATGTAAAACAAAACAGAAAAACAATTTTGTTGGCTTTATCTTGTATGTATATAGTTCAAGGTATATTTATCATCTTAGCTTTTTTCACCTTTTCTCAACTTGTTGAATTAACAGTTGGTATTAAAATTTTAGAAGCTGTTTTCTTTCATTTTAATAAATAATTTTAAGAAAATATAAAAACCTCTTTAACTAAAATATAAGATGGAAAAAAGAGGCTCACATGTTGGAATAATTTTGTTGTTTGTGGTATTTATTTTATTTGTTAGTTTTTTATTTGTTGTTTTCAAACCAAGTATAAAGGTTCAACAAAACAAAGAACTTGCATTAGAATATTTAGAAAAAGAACTTGTTAATTTGTCTACTGGAAAACTTGCAAGTGTTGCTGTTTATGTTGATACTTATGACCCAGAAGCAGTAAATTGTTTTAGAATAGAACATCCAAATAATTTTGGAACTTATGGTTATGCTGTTGTAAAAGAAGGAGCAAATAATTTAATTGGATCTTCAAATTCTGTTAATTTAGAATTCGATGTTTTAGCTAACCAACATTTCTTTAAAATTTATTATTCAAATGAAAAGCTTAATAATGAAGATTTAATAGGTGTGGATTGCGAACCTCTTATTGAAGGGTCTTATCAAGTAGGACAAATTTCAACAAAAGAATATATTTTTGAATCAAAGGTTGTGAATTTAATTGAAGAGCTAAAAACCAATGAAACTTTTTATTCTGAAGTTCAGAGTATTATTAATAACGAGTTTGATTTTGGATTCACTGATTTTGAGGGGACGCCGATTTGGACAAATGAAGTGCGAGATGTTTCTACAAATATTTATATTAAAAAAATTCCTGTTCAGTATATTGATGAACAAGCAAATATAAAGTCAGGATACTTAAACCTTAGAATATGGTAAATAAAAAAGGTTGGATACGAATTATAGAAGCGTTTGTGGCTGTGCTTTTAATTTCAAGTGTTTTATTAATTGTTCTTAACCGAAATTCTTCTGAAAATAAAAATTTTTCAGCTGAAATTTACAAAAGCCAAGTTGGAATTTTAACAGAAATTCAATTAAATTCTTCCTTAAGAAATGAAATTTTGAAGTTGGAAACACTTCCTGTTGAGTGGGCAGGTTTTTCAGAACTTCTTCAAATGAAAATAAATGAAACAAAATTAGATTATTTGATCTGCAAAGGAAAAATTTGCGAAATAAGTGATGAATGTTTAGAGGAATATGAAGAAAAAGATATTTATGCAAAATCTGTGATAATTACTGCGAATTCTGGGGAGTTTAATCCAAGGCAATTGAAATTATTTTGTTGGAAAAACTAACCTTTGAAATTTAAAATTGGCTTTAAGTGTTTTATAATTTTCACACTTTTTTTCTGAGCTTGCATAACTTTGTCAATGTTTTTGTAAGCCATTGGAGCTTCGTCAATAATTTTTGAGCTTAAGTTTGATTTAATTCCTTTCATTGAATCTTGAAAATCTTTTATTGAAATTTTTTGCCTTGCTTGACTTCGGCTCATTAATCTTCCTGCACCATGAGAAGAAGAATTTAGAAATTCTTTGTTTCCTTTTCCTTTGACTAAATAAGTTCCATCGCGCATGTTTCCTGGAATAATTCCTTTTTCTCCTTTTTTCGAAGGTGTTGCACCTTTTCTATGAATGTAAAATCCTTTTTCAAAAACAGCATGATTATGATTTTTGTTTGCCCAAAAGTTTGTTTTAATTTTTGTTTTTAAAATTTGTTCAAGAATATTTATGATTTGATAACTCATTTCCATTCTGTTTAGTAAAGCAAATTCAAGACAAAAATCCAAAGCGTTTAGATATTCTTTTCCTAAGTTTGAATTTACCTTTAATGGAAAAGTTTGTTCATAATTTTTATTTGAATTTGATGCTTTCATCATATACTGCTTTGCAATTTCGTGACCGATTTTTCTGCTTCCAGAATGAATAACTAACCAAACTTGTTTTTTGCTTTGACTAATTTCAATAAAATGATTTCCTGCACCCAAGGTTCCAAGATAATATGGCGAAGATGATTTAAGATAATTGAAAATTTTCTTGTCGTGCTCTTTTTTTTCCAAATTATTTAAAATTTCCTTGAAATGTTTTTTTGTTTTTTCTGAAACCTTTTCTAATTTATTTTTTTCTCCTAAACCCATTGGAATTTTTTTTAAAATTTGAGAATAAATTTTTTCTTTGTTTGCTTGGACTTTTTTTAAAATGTCTTTTGATTTTAATTGAATTGCAATCATCCCGCACCCAATGTCAAATCCGACCCAAGATGGAACTATGAAATCTTTTGTTACTAAAACAGCTCCAATTGGTGCAACATAACCTTTGTGCGCGTCTGGCATTAAAGCTGCTTGAGTTACAAATTTTTGTTTTGCACAATCTTCAAATTGTTGTAAGGTTTCTTTATCTATATCTGGACAATGATTTAATATTTTCATAAAAGGAAAAAGGAAAAAGAGTTTATAGGGTTTTTGTTAAAGAAAGGGAGGATTTAAAGAGATTTAATTAATTCTTTAAATTTTTGTTTTATTTCTGGTAAAATCTCACTGGCAAACTTTATAGATTCCTTACATTTTTCTATGGATATTTTTTCAGCTTGATAAACAGATTTATTCCTAAGAACTCTATAATTATTTAATAAGTTAATATTTTCCTGTGATAAATATTTTTTCTTTATTAAAAAAGATATTAAAGCCTCATGAGACAAGGGTTTATATTTTTTAAGTTGCATTAAAGATTGTGCAGCTTCTCTAATTGATTCATAAGCATCTTCAAATATTAATGAAGATTTACTCTCATTAACTTGTTCTTCTAAAATTCTCTTCAATCTTATTTCTGCTTTTTCTAATAATGACCGAGCTAAAGCAATATTTGACATAGTTTTCTCAACTTGTCTTTCTTTTTCATAATATTCAAATGGTTTTATCATCTTATTAATTCTATATATCCTTCAAGCACATTTCCATTAATCAAGGAATTTTTAAATTCCTTTTTCATATTATTGATATTTGAATTTATTATATTTATTTTTCTATTTAACTTTTTTTCAAAAATTGTTAAATCTGGCAAATCATTTTTATCAGTTATTACACAAATATCAATATCGCTTTTTTCAGTATCTAATCCTTTAGAATAACTACCAAACAAAATTATTGATTTGGGTTCTTCATAAAATTTTTTTAAATAATCTATTAATCTGCTTTCATATAGTGAATAAATATTATAAATTTTTTTAATTAAATAAAACTTGTTGTTAAAAACAAAATCATAATAAATCTCACTATACTTCCTACAAACATATTCCCTTTATTTTTACACACAAATTTGGTTCACTTTGTTCACAATTAATGAATTTTGCCAGACATCG
>JAHILJ010000001.1 GCA_018897135.1 Nanobdellota archaeon
TGAAAAGGGTTGCTGAAAAATTCAAATTAAAATACAAGCAAAAAACAATGACTATAAAAAAGATAAAAAAAAGTATAAACAAAAGAAGACCTGTCCTTATTGATTTGCAAGCTTGGAAAGGGAAGGAAGTTAAAGGAAAATGGATTCCTGATAAAAATAAAGATTGGAAAAATGATTGGGAAGATGGACATTATGTGGTTGCAATTGGGTATAGCCGTAATAAAATATTTTTTGAAGATCCTTCTGCTACTGCGAGAACTTTTCTTTCTTATAGAGAATTAGAAAAAAGATGGCATGATATAAATTCTGGGAAAAAAAGATTTTACAATTGGGGGATGGTTTTTTATGGAAAACCAAAGTATAATCCAGAAAAAGCTATACATATGGATTAATCATTCCAAATAATTTTATAAACATCTCTCTCTTCTCAGAATAATATAAAAGATGGTGAATACAGCATTAATAGCAGGGATTGGAATTTTGTTTTTGATTGTAAATTATTTTCTTTATGGAAAATATATTGAGAAAAAAGTAAAGCCGACAAATAAAAAAACACCTGCTGTTCTGAACAAAGATAAAACAGATTTTTATCCTGCAAACAAATTTTTTCTTTTTGGCCATCATTTTGCATCTATTGCAGGAGCAGGCCCGATTATTGGACCGATTTTGGCTGTGTCTTATTTTGGCTGGTTTTTTGTTGCACTTTGGATTTTGCTTGGAACAGTTTTTATCGGGGCTGTTCATGATTATTTGTCCTTAATGATTTCTGTTCGGAACAAAGGAAAAGGAATTGCACAAATTAGTTCAAAATCTTTGAACAAAAAGTCAGGTAAAGTTTTTGCATTTATGATTTATTTGACGTTGATGTTAATTATAACTGTTTTTTCTGTTTCTGCTGCAGATAGTATTATTGTTCAACCTTCGTTAGTTATTCCGATTATTTCAATTTCAATTATTGCAGTGATTCTTGGTTTAGCTGTTTACAAGTTTAAGAAAAATACTTTGGTTTCAAGTTTAATTGCTTTGGTTTTTGTTTTCTTTTTTATGTGGGTTGGTTACAAAGTTCCTGTGGTTTTGCCTTTTTCATTGCAAATTTCTAAATTAATTTGGATTACAATTTTAATTGGTTATGGTGCATTAGCTTCGCTGATTCCGGTTTGGGTTTTCTTGCAACCGCGAGATTATCTAAGTTCTATTCAATTGATTTTGTTTTTACTTTTGGGATTTGTTTCTATTTTAATTGTTAAACCAATTATGAATAGTCCTGCAATTATTTCTGGGAATTTCCCAATGTGGCCGATTTTATTTATTACTGTTGCGTGTGGTGCAATTTCAGGTTTTCATAGTTTAGTTGCGTCAGGCACAACTTCAAAACAACTTGCAAAAGAAAAACACGGAAAATTTATTGGCTATGGCGGAATGATTGCAGAAGGATTACTTGCTCTTTTGGTTTTATTGTTTGTTGGAAGTTTGTCTTGGAATTCTGGAGAAATAAATTTTTTTAATTCTTTAAGTGAAAGTTGGATTATTGCTTTTGGAAATGGAATTGGAAATGTTGTTTCTCAATTGAATATTTCATTTTTAAGTTTTAGCATAGCGTCGCTGATTGGAATTTTTATGGTTAATCAATTTATTTTAACTTCGCTTGACACTTCAACTCGATTGTCGCGTTTGGTTTTGGCTGAGAGCTTTGATTCGAAAATTCTTAAGAAAAAATATATTGGCGTTTTAGTTACAATTATTCCTGCTTATATTTTAGCTATAACAAACACGTATTCAAATATTTGGAGAATGTTTGGAACTGCTAACCAGTTGATTGCTGCGATTGCGTTGATTACAATTTCAGCTTATTTAATTGAACACAAACAGAAAATAAAGTTCTTGATTATTCCAACTTTGTTCATGGTTGTTACAACTTTAGCAGCTTTGTTTTGGGGTTTGTTTAATTCTTCAAGCGGATATTTGTTCACAGGAAATTGGTTGCTTTCATTGATTTCAATTGTGTTGATTATCCTTGCATTAATTATTTCTTGGGAAGGTTTTAGAATTGTTTGGAAGAAGTGGAAGGGGTGAAAACAAGATTTGGTGAAACCATTTAAATTTTTGTTTTTTGGATTAATTTATTTGGCAAAGCGATAAAAATTAAGGGCGGGGGTTTCCAAATGAAATGAGGATTTATAGTGGGAATTGCCAAAAATCAAAAAATAATTTTGATAAGGTTTCACCAAAACCACCAAACAAAAAGTTTAAATAGTTATATAAGTATGTATAACCATGCCACAAGCAATGTTACAAAGAAATATTTTACATTATCCTCAATTAAATACTATTTTAAGAGTAGAGGATTTTATTAGAGAAAACTCTGGAGAATTCAAGAAAAAATCTCTTTGGGAAAGTTTGCCGAAAAAAATGATTTATCAAACTTTTTGTGTTATATTTGATTATCTTTTAGAATCTGGAAAAATTGGACAAGATAAAGAAGGATGGATTGTTTGGATTTGGAATCCAGAATTAGTAAAAAAATATTTATCTAAACCAAATTTAAGTTGGAAAAAATGAAATCAGAAATTAAATTTGCAAACGAAAAAGTCCAGAAAAATTTTGAGGAACTGAAAAACTCTCAAACAGAAGATAAAACTTTGTATAAGTGGATTTGTAGGGCATTTGGAGATTTAGAAGAAAACGCTTTTAATGGAATTAGGATACAAAAAAGATTAATTCCTAAAATTTATATTGAAAAGTATGGGATTGATAATCTTTGGAAATATGATTTGCCAAAAGGTTGGAGATTAATTTATTCTGTGGCAAATGGAGAAGTTAAAATTTTGTCTATTATTCTTGAATGGATGAGCCACAAAGATTATGAAAGAAGATTTAAGTATTGATGTTGTAGTTGTTTTTTGGGAATGTTTTAGAATTGTTTGAAAGAAGTGATGTAATTCTAAAAAGGTTACAATTAGAAAAATTTATAAAAGAAAGTGTCATTAAAAAAATATTAAAATGACTGAAAAATCAATAAAAAACCCAAAGATTGTTGGGGTATATAAAGGATATGGGAACAACCTCACTTTAAATGATTTAAATCCTTATTTAGATGTAAATGGAATTTTCAAATATGTAATTTTTAGAATTTGTGGTAATCAAAAGAACCATTTATTAAGATTTGGCAAAGGAAAAGAAGAGAAAGAGATCAAATATGATAATGCAAAAAAATATGTAAATCCTCTCCCAGATTATTTTGATTTGACAGGCCAGAAAAGATTAGAAAAAAAATTAATTGAAGTTGGGGAATACACCACACATTTTGTCGGAGATACTCACCTTAACATTATTGGTAAGTTAATTAAAGAATTTACAAAAGAA
>JAHILJ010000015.1 GCA_018897135.1 Nanobdellota archaeon
GGAATGGAACACACAGAACTTCCAATGGGAATGGGAAATGTTCCTATGAAAGAAATTATGGAAAAACTTGGGCAAAAAGGTTTTGAAGCAAAAAAAATAATTGAAGCAAGTTCATGGTGGCAACATATGCAATCAAATCCTTTGAAAGAAACAATGGAAGGTCTTGGTTCTCCAATGTATTCAACAGGTTCAGGCCCTCACTGGAATCAATCTCTTGGACTACAGCAAGGTTATTTAGGCGGTTACGGCCAAATGCTTCCTGACATGAATTATCAAACTTTTGGAGCAGGATTTTCTCAACTCCCAACAGACCTCGGCGGTCAAAGACAAGGCGGTTCAGGAAGTCGAATGAGTGGGCACGGGATGGAGTGAAAATTTGATTAAAAGTTGTTATATAAAATTGAGAATTTGCCTTATTGGATGTAGCGGTGAGAAAATTATTTAAACCCATAACACTTTTTCAAAAACTATGAAAGTAAAACTAGATCATGTTTATGTTTCTGTAAAAGACATGGACAGAGCAATAAAATTCTATGAGGATTTATTAGGCATGAAAGTTACTCACAGAGAAGAAAATACTTGGGCTGATTTTGATATTGGTCATGGTTTTTATTTTGGCCTAATAAATCCTAAAATTATTAGCAATAAACGTATTGTTGGAAATAATACTGTCCCTGTCTTTTGGTCTGATGATGTTGATGCAGTTTTTGAAAAAGTTAAGAAATGGAAATGTAAAATTGTTGATGAGCCAACAGATTTAGATTTTACTGATTATCCTTACAGATGTTTCCAATTTTATGATACAGAGGGCAATCTTTTGGAAATAGCAAAATATGATAGAGAATAATTTTCTCACTGCTTTTATTGATGAACGGCAAATTCTCAACTTACTCCACTTCGTTTCGCAAACTTCTCATAATCCCAATGTTATATCCAATTAATAACTTTCATTTATTAGCACATTCTAGTTATCAATAATCCGAAAATTTAAATACTCAAAAATATATATTCAACTATATAGAATGACAAAAAAAAAGAGCGTGAAGAAAAAAGTTTCTAAAAAGAAAACTTCAGGAAAAAAATCTTCTAAGAAAAAAATTGATTTAGAAAAAGTGCCAACCTTGAAGTTGAAAACAGAACATTCTATTGCAATGGATTTTGCAATAAAGACATACAAAAAGTTTGATAAAATAATCAAAGCAATTGTGCTGTTTGGTTCTGTTTCTAAAAAAGACACTGTTGCAGGTTCTGACATTGACATAATAATTCTTATCGACGATGTTTCAATTTCATGGGATCAAGAATTAATTGCTTGGTACCGAGAAGAATTAGACAAGATTTTGAAAGTAAATCCATATAATAGTGTGATCCATATTAACACAATAAAGTTAAGTACATGGTGGGAAGATTTGCTAAACGGAGACCCTGTTGTAATAAATGTGCTTAGAAACGGGGAAGCACTGATTGATGCTGGGGGTTTTTTCAACCCTTTGAAATTTTTGTTATTAAACGGAAAAATAAAAACAACACCTGAATCTGTTTACAATTGCTTGAAACGAGCACCGATGCATATTGCAAGAAGTAAAGCAGCAGAGCTTAGTTCAATAGAAGGTTTGTTTTGGTCAATGGTAGATTCTGCTCAAGCAGCATTAGGCGCAGCAAATGTTTTACCTCCGTCACCCGAACATATCTCAGTCGATTTAAAAGAAAATTTTGTTAATTCAGGAAAACTAAAAATGAAATATGTTTTATGGTACAGAGACCTTTTAGTTCTTCATAAAAAAATAAGCCACGGCCAAATAAAAGATTTGAAAGGAGTTGAAATCGATATGTGGCAAGAACGTGCAGAAGAATTCTTAAACATAATGGCTCAGTTAGTTAGAGAAATTGTTGGTTAATTTTTATCTTCTTTGAATAGAGGTTTTAGTTTTCCAGATTTTTCTCTTTTTTCAAAATATTTAATTGCTGGTTTAGTGAGAAAAAAAGTTGCTTTGTACATTTCACCAATGGTTTTTTTAATTATTTCTGGGTCTTTTTCTTTAAAGGTTCTTTCTGAAACTTTTTGAACACTTTCATAAGTTATTTCATAATTAGGATCAAAATACCTAATTAATTTTAATCCTTCAAACATAAGAAGATTTATTCCAACATAAAAAGCAATAAAAATGGAATATTTTTTTATTGTTTTCCCAATTTTTATCATATGTTCTGGAAATAAGGGCTCAAACTTTGTTGGTTCTGGTTTATTATAAATTAAACCCTTTTCCAAATTTTTCATAAATAAAAGAAACATCAAGAGTTTTTAAGAATTATTGAGGTGTATCAATTACAAATTTTTATATCTTTTATAGGTAAATCCCATATAGGACTTTTAAGACTCGCTTTTAATTCCAATGTTCCTGGAAGTTCTGAGTCATCATAAAAATGAAAATGTCCTTCTCCAAAACCAAATTCAGGATTATATCTTGCTTCAGTATAAAAAGGATTAAGCCAAAAATCTTTAACTAAAATATCATAAACTGTTTGAATTATTTCATATGGTTTTTTCCCTTCTTCATATTTAAAAAAAACTTTTAATATTTGCATTTTAATTTTATATTGAACTTGCGTTTTCAATATAATTTTTAAGAACTTCGAAATCAAAAGGTTTTCTTAAAACAATTCCATTTTTCCCTATTTGTTCTCGGCATTTATTAATTATGTTTTTATCTGCACCTGAAAGAACAATTGTTGTTAAACCTTTTTGTGTTAATTGTGAAGCAATTTCAATTCCTTTTTCACACGCTTCATAATATTTTGAAAAATCATCAGAGCTTTTAATACCATCTACAATTGCACAAGCATATTTTTCAGGATGTTTAAGTTCTTCTGTCATTTCTCCATTTCCATTAACAATATTTAGTGAATATCCCATTGAAGTAATATATTTTTCAAGAATCTCTTTGAAAAGCCCTCCATGGATTTCAATACCGAGAATTGTTTTTGATTTTGTCATTTTATTTTACATTATTTTTTTTTAATATGTCAGAAAAAAATCCTGTGCAATTTCAGAAACATTTTTTTCAAGATTTCTTTGAGTCTTTATAAATTTTCTTAAGTCATATTCGTCTCTTGCAATATTATAAATTTTTTCAAGAGAATCTAAAGGAAGATATGTTTCTAATTCACTTCTTTCTGGGAATCTGGTTTCAATTTTATCAAATTTTCCATCTCCATTTGAATCATAAGCATAAATATCTTCTCTTTTGCCAAGCCTATCTTCTTGAGCTGCAACATCAACAGCATTATATTTATCAACAATTCTTGCTACAACTTTCATACCTTTGTATTTTGTTTTTATTGAAAAAGGATGTTGGCAATTTATAGTAGAAGCAACTAAAAGAGCGGTTAAAACAATTTTTGAAATTGAATTATATCTGTATTTCATTTTCTTATTCAGCTTTTTCCCTTATTGGATAAAGTTCTTTGAATGAATCTTTCATAGTGCCCACATTAACATTATCTTCAACTTCTCTTTTGAAGTCATAAAAATCTTGTTGAGTAGCCAATCCAATAGTTAAAGCAACTTTTTGGTATTTTTGGTATTTTTCTTTAGCTTTTTCAACTTCTTCTTTTGAACTTTTATCAAATTTTTCTCCATCAATTATGTATTTTGTCTTTGCAATTTCTTTTTTTAAATCTTCATATTTCATATTAACAAATTCACTTAATTCTTCTTGAACTCTTTGACTTCCTCCATCAATATATTTGTCTAAAGATTTTCCATTATATTTTAATAAATCATTCACAGTTTGAGTTGAAATAAAAGTATTATAATCACTTAATTGATTTTCAATTGTTTTGTGAATTATAGTAGGATCTTGAACTGATTTAGAAACCCAATTAGGAAGATTTGATTTTTCACAAATTTTTTCTAATGATTTTTGAGCAAGTTTTAATCCTCCCTCGTCTCCTTGATTAAGATATTCATTAGCTACTTGAGCATAACCTAAAATGTGTGGATTATAACCCAAAGTTTCTGGTGTTTTTGGTAAAGTATCTTTCTTTTTCATAATAATTCCATGAAATTAAAGTTTATAAATGTTTCTATTCTGTTACCTTCTGATAAAAGTAACACTATTTAGAAGAATTATCTTCATATAAGGTATTTGTCTTACATGGAAGTTTTGACCTTATTTGTTTGAAAACTTTTCTTGTAAGTGTAACAGCTTTTTGATTTGGAACAGCGACGAAAAATATTCTTGAACCTTTTTTCAAAATTGCTGCTTTACTTGAAGATTTGCCAAAAGCCAACTGCATTCCTGTCTGCATACGGTCTGAACCAGCTCCTGTAAGCATTTTATTTTCTCTTTGAATATGGTGCGGGAATGGAATTACCTTGAATAAGTATTGTCCATTTAATTCTTTGTCAAGTTTTTTATTTACAAACTGCCTGCAAGCTTCAAGTGCATTGTGTCTAAGCTGAACGTTTTCAGAAGCAACTAAAGTTAATTCAAAAGGTAACTTGCCTTCTCGTAAAAGAGGTTCTTTACCCATTGTGAACTTAACAATTTTTTGCGGTGGAACAGTTTTAATATAAGATTTTTGCCTTCGTTTACTAATTCGAGTATAAGGCGTAACTTTCTTTTTTGAATATGCTGTTGCTTTTCTTAAAGTTGCCATTTAAATTCCCAACCTCAAAAGATGTGTTGTTCCGTATTTTGCTAAATATTTTGCATCAGGTTTTTGATTATCTAGAATATCAACAGGTTTTAAATGTGAAACAATATTTTTTTTAAATTGTTCATGAAGATTTTCATTAACTTGTTCTTCTAATTCTCCACCCACATCTTCTAAAAATTGGTTATACAATTTTTCATTTTTAATTATTATTTGACAATTAGTTTTTTCTCCACTCATTTTATTTCAACTCCTGTTGTAATTGCTTGACCTGGCAAACCTTTTTCAAAAATAGCCCGAACAATTCCTTTGTTTCCGTGAGCAGATGCAATTTTTCCTTTGATTATTTTCCCAGCAGGAGATTTCCAAACAACTTCTTTTCCAACAAATTTCTCAGCTTTTTCTCTTTTATCACAGCCTTCAACTTCTATCAAAAAGTGTTTTTCATGAATTGTTTTTCGTCCTCTCCTAAACTGAATTACTTTTGCTTTCATTTAAAATAACCCCAAGCATTTTTTTGAATGAATGGAACTTTACATCTGGGCATATTTGCTTTCATCATAGTTTATTTAGAAAAAATTGGTTTTTAAAGTTGTTGATAATTATTCTTTCTTCCCATTCTCCAAATCACATCTTTGATTATATTCAACCAAGTCACGAATAAGAATCATCGCGTTTTTACGAGCATGATCAATTTTATGGGAATCTGATTTTCCTCTTTTGAATTCTTGCCTTGCTCCGACAACATCTTTCAAAATTCTCAAATCTTGAGGAGTGAACTTGCCTTTTTTTACAAAATCTTTTTCAAAACTTTCTATCATTACACTTTGTGCTTTTTTTCCAACAATTGTTTGCAATAATTCCATAACATCTCTGTAAAGTTGTTCAATTGTTTTTTCCTGAGTTTTCTTTTCAATTTCTTTCCGAAGTTCTTTCAAACGTTTCAAATAATCTTCAGTATCTTTCAAAAGTTTGTCGATTTTTTCCCCAGAAATTTCCTTAATTTTTTCATGCTCATAATCTCTCCAAATTGAAATAACCCTTTCTAAAAAATCAATATATTTTTTCTCAATCATTTTTGTATTATAAAATTCCCTTTTAAAATCATGAAGCAATTCCTTTTTTGCATTTGGTGGAGGGCAACCATTTAACATTAAAAGTGCTTGAGCAGGTGTAGTAATCCCCCAGAAAACATTTACAAAAACTTCAGACAAAAGAATTTTCTTGCTTCGCGAAACAACTTGGTCACCCATCGACATAAACATATCAATTGCTTCAGGAGAAGGTTTTAACTTTCCCATTTTCAATAAAGCTTTCCAAGGCATAAAAGTTCCTCTATCATAAAGTGGAATTCCGTCACGAATAAAAGTAAACATAACAGGATGTGCATCTTTCACGCTTTGCCAAAAGTCAGTTAAAAGATAAATCTGCGGTTCAAGTTTGTTTTTCACACCAGCAAGTGCAGAAGCTTCTCCAACATATTGATAAATAATTCCACGCAACCTTTCAAGAAGTTCCAACCTTGGCATTCGTTTCACATCTGTATCATTAATAATTACAAAAACATCAACATCAGAAGTTTTCACAGCGTCGCCACGAACAAGACTTCCACCTATAACATAACTAACAACATATTTTTCAAACTTTTGGACAACAAGCGACTTGTGAATTTCTGCAACTCTCAAAGCTCCGAGAATCCCTTTGTCGTAAATAGGAAAGCTCATTGCAACTGCACTTGAAATTTCAAATTTCTGGTCCATGCAAGCTTCCCAAATATCAACAGGAGTTTTTATGTAAAACCAAAGATTTTGTTTTGTTTTTTCAATTTGATTAATAATGTCTTTTTTGATTTTAGGAATTTCTTTGACCTTTTCTTCAGGAACAATAATATACAAATGCATTTTTTTCATAAGTTTTTCAAATTGTTCTTTAGGCAGATTTTCCCCAACTTCTTCTTCAATAAATTCTTTTACAGCTTGAGGCGGAAGAATTCCAATAGCTTGAACATAAGAATATTTTTTAATAATAAAATTTTTCAACTTCTCAATTTCTTTTTTTGTTTTCTCAATTTCTTTTTGAGCTTTGATATTCTGTTCAGGAATGATTGTTTTTTTTTCAGAATATTTAGAATCTAATTTCATTTCCGGAATTTCAGAATTGTTGTTTTCTGTCATAGCAACAAAAATTATGCAGAACTTATAAATGTTACGAATGAGCAAAATTTAAAAGCACAAAGTCTTTTTAGATTTTAAGGTCCCGTAGTCTAATGGCAGAACACCTCGTTTACACCGAGGAAGCGCAGGTCCGATTCCTGCCGGGACCATTTCTTAATAAAAATAAGGAAAGTTTTAAATAGATTAATCATTTATTATAATTAATTAACTCCCCGGTATGGTCTTCGGGCAATGCCGGGCTTACTTTTAAAATGTTTAAGAGAAATGCAATTATTTTTGTTGATGGGAGCAATTTTTATCATAATTCTAAATCAATAATTAAAGAGTCAAAAAGAATTAATTTTAATTGTTTGGCTCAGTTTATTTGTGATAAATTTAATTTAAAATTAAAACAAGTAAGATATTATAATGCTATCCCAGACATTTCTGATAATAAAGAAATTTATTATAATCATCTTGGATTTTTAGATAAATTAAGAAAAGAAAATATAATTGTTAAAATAAGAAAATTAAAATACATAAAAAAGTTAAAAATAAAAATAGAAAAAGGAGTTGATGTTTTAATTGCATCTGATATGATAAGAAAATCTTTAGTTGAAAAAGAGTGTGATGTTTGTGTGCTAATTTCAGGAGATGCAGATTTTATTCCTTCTATACAAATTATTAAAAATGCTGGATATGAAGCCATAATTTGTTCTCCAAAAGATGGGTTTTCAAATGAATTAAGACAAGGAAATTTTAGATATTTAATTTTGAAAGAAGGAGATTTAGATAAATGTTTAAATTAAATTAAAATAAAAATTTTACAAAGCTTTTTCTTATTCTTAAAAAATTAGGCAATTTTTTAAACTAATAATTCTAATTAAATTCAAGCGTGAATAGTTTAGTGGTAGAATATCTCGTTGCCAACGAGGTGACCCGGGTTCGAGTCCCGGTTCGCGCATAAAAGAAACCCTCTGGTTTCTTTTTAACTTCCTCAAAACACGGAAAGGCGATTTTCAAACGCACTCAATAAAATCGCATGGAATGGAAACCCAAAATTCTTTTTAACTTCCTCAAAACACGGAAAGGCAATTTCAAAATGCCTCCTGTGAAATCGCGAGGGATGAGAATCCGAGGGTTCGACGAGTGACTTCGTGGTAGAAAGTATAATCCATAAGAACTTTCGTGCGAAGTTAGGAGCACTGGTTCGCGCATTTAATTATAGTGTGCTTCCTACCGACATATGCCCCTCCTATTTTACACTTAAAATTTGGTTCACTTTGTTCACAATTAATAAATTTTACCAAACTTCGTCAAGCCAAAATTTTAAGGAAAATAATTAAGATATCTTGGAATTTTACATGTTAGTAATTTTAGCGACGGAAAAATCTGCGGGACGCGATTTTGAAGTTATATTAATTTGAGCAATTTATTGCGAACTAATTTTTGGTTTCCTATCGACATATATATCGATTGGACATTCGCGCATTTAATTACAGAAATATAAAAAAAGAAAAAAGAAAAAATTAAACTTTACCAATCTCCGTCTTCGTCTGAATCTCCGTCTGAATCATCAGCTGATTCGTCTTCGTCTTCGTCTTCAGGCATTTTATTGTCCTCCATTTAAATATTCTTAGGAACCTTTTGCTTTTTTAAATCTTCCCATGCAAAAAAAGTAACTAAAAAAAGACAACTCATATTTAAATACAAAAAAGAAATAAATTATAATCCAAAGGAGGTGTAATTAAATGGCTAAAAAGAAACCTGTAAAAGCTAAAAAGAAGAAATAATTTTCTAAATAATAATTTTTTATTTTTATTTTGTCATGTAAAGATAGTATGTTAATTACTAAAAATTTATAAGTAAAGGTGTTTTCTAAAAAACATGGAAAGAGTACTTGTCGCAGACATTATGACTAAGGACCCAATCACTGCTAAGGCAGACCTTAATCTTTTAGATTGTGCAAAAAAAATGGTAAAAGGCAAGGTTGGAAGTTTGATTCTTGCTGATAAGAAAAAATTAATCGGGTTAATAACTCAAAGAGACATTCTTTGGGCGCTTGTGAAAAAATCAAAAGAAGATCTTAAAACAATAAAAGCAGTCGACATTTCTCCAAAAAAACTTGCAACAATAAAACCTTCTTCTACAATTAAGGAAGCACTTTCTAAAATGAAAAAATTAAAGTTCGAAAGATTGCCTGTTATTCAAAACAACGAACTTGTCGGAATGTTAACAATAAAGGACATCCTGAACTTTCACCCAGAACTTTACCCAGAACTTGACGAGTTTGCAAAAATAAGAGAAGAGTCAAGAAAACTCAAGGGCTTACAAAAACTTAAAGAAAAAAGTCCGTCAGAAGGAATCTGCGAAGAATGCGGTGCTCAAGATTTTCTATACAGAATAAACGGAATGCTTATTTGTGAATCCTGCAGAAATGCAATGTAAAAACATTTAAATATAATCTTTCTAATTATATAATATAAAATATGGAAAAAGAAGAGATATTCTCAAGCAAAGTAAAGCATGATGGAATTTTCTTATTCAAAGATTTTTACAAGTTCTGTTATGATTGGCTCACAGATGAAACAGGTCTTCTTGTTGCAGAGGGGAAATATGCTGAAAAACTTGCAGGCGATGCAAAAGAAATAAATATTGAATGGGAAGGAACAAAAAAAATTACAGATTATTTTAAATATAGTGTAAAAGTAAAATTTAGAATTCTTAATATGAAAGAAGTTGAAATTATGCAAGGAAATGCAAAAATCAAAACAAACAAAGGAAGTGTTGAAATAAAAACTTCTGGAAATCTTTTGCGAGATTATGACGGTAAATTTGAAAAAACCGGCTTTCAAAAATTCTTAAGATCAATTTATGAAAAATGGGTAATTGCTTCAAGAATCGAGCAAATGGAAGACAAATTAATAGGTAAATGCGACGAATTCTTAAACCAAGCAAAAGCATGGTTAGATTTAGAAGGCAGGAAATAATTTAGTTTAATTTCAAAATTACAACAAGATAGAAATGTTTTTAAAGTTTAGATTTGTTGGATTTTTAGAACAAAATGATACAAAATTCAAAATTAACTCAAATTTTAGAAAAAGATAAAAATGGAAAACCTATTTTTAATTTAATTCTGTTAGAAAAAACAGTTGTTTATGTGCCTACAAAAGAGTCTTATGATGAATTAATGAGAGTTTGTGAACGTGGAGGTTTAAAATGGGCAGGGGGAAATTTACCAACAAAAAATACGAATAATTTCCGGAATTGTTTTGGAGAAGAAATTTGCATTAATCTTGATAAAACCTTTAGTAGAAAATCCACTGAAGGAAAAATTAAGGTTTGTGATAAAAGTTTTTACCAAAAAAAAGGATATAAAATAATTTCACCACAAGAATTTTACAATGCACAAAATCCAAAAATAACCCCTGAAATTCTTAAGGAAGTAAATGAATATTTTGAGAGAATTAAAAACTAATCCACCTTTAATCTCAAAATAACTATATTCTACACTCCCACAAATCTTAAATATAACATTTCGGTGCTTTTCTTATGAAAAAACAATTAATTTTTTTGGTTTTGCTGGTAATGGTTTTACCAGGAATTTTTGCAATAAATATAGATGTTAAAAGAGCAAGCACAGGTCAGGTCATGATTGCAGAATTAAACAACCCGCTTTCTTTTAATTTAGAAATAACAAACTCTGGAGACACAAACGATTTCGAGTTTTACAATCTAGCGTCTTTCGACATGCAACCAATAGGGTTCACAAGAATAGAAAAAGACCAAACAAGAAACATAGAATTAATATTAACTTCTTTGAAAGATTTCACATATCGTGGTTTTTACACTTTTAGTTATTTTATAAGGGACTCAAATGATGACGAAGTTCAAGAGCAAGTAATATTTAAAATAACAGATTTGAAAAGTTCGTTCTTAATTGGCTCAGGAGAAATAGACCCCAACTCAAACACAATTGAAGTCTTTATACAAAACAAAGAAAATTTTAATTTTAGTAAAATGTCTGCAAAGTTTTCATCTGTTTTCTTTGACATTGAAAAAGAATTTGAATTAAGCCCAAAAGAAAAAAAGACCTTTGAAGTTCAATTAAACAAAGAAGATTTTAACAAAATTCTTGCAGGTTTTTACACAATGAAAGCAGAAATTGAAGTACAAGAAAAAAAAGCCACAATTGAAGGTATTATAAAATTTAATGAAGAAGAATTAATTGAAACAACAAAAGAAAATTCTGGGTTTTTCATAAACACAAAAACAATTACAAAAAAGAATAACGGCAACGTCGCTGTTCAGCCAGAAATAGTTTTCAAGAAAAATATAATTTCAAGATTATTTACAACTTTTAGCCCTGAACCAGAACTTGTTGAAAGAGACGGAGCCAAAGTTTATTACACATGGAACCTCAATCTTCTTCCAGGAGAAACTTTAGAAATAAAAATTAAAACAAATTGGTTTTTCCCTTTCCTTGGAATAATTTTAATTATAGCAATCGTGGTTTTAGTAAAAAAATATTCTGCTTCAGATTTAGTTTTAAGAAAAAAAGTTTCTTTTGTTAAAGCAAAAGGCGGAGAATTTGCATTAAAAGTTTCTTTATTTGTAAAAGCAAGAAAATATGTTGAAAGAGTAAATATAATTGACAGATTGCCTCCCTTAGTAAAAATTTACGAAAAGTTCGGCGGAGAACAACCAACTCGAATCAGCAAAGAAAACAAAAGAATCGAATGGAACTTTGAAAAACTTGAATCAGGTGAAATCCGAATGATCTCGTACATAATTTATTCTAAAATCGGAGTGCTCGGCAAGTTTGCATTGCCTTCTGCTTTATCTATTTACGAACGCGAAGGAAAAATAAAAGAAACTCGTTCAAACCAAGCTTTCTTTGTAGCAGAACAACGAAAAGGCCAAGTTGAAGAAGGGGATTAATTTTTCTTTGTTTAAATATAATTGTCGCTCGTAAACTCGCGTGATAAAACTATTAGAATAATTGATTTTAGGATATTAACAATTTTTAATATCAACGAACTTGTGAGTTGCAAATTCTAAAGAACTGAAAATTAGTCCGCAACAAGTTGCTCAAATTAATATAACTCCAAAATCGCGTCCCGCAGATTTTTTCGTAGATAAATAATTAGATAAGTTATTAATTAACTTTTAGTGGAGAGCCTTAACAAAGTCTGGCTCGTAGCATTAATTTTTACGAGCGACAATATTATTTTTAGAAATAATTCCTAATAACAAAACTTAAAAATCAGTTTATTCTTTCTTATTCATCCCTCTATGTCTCAGATGAGATATTGGGATATACAAAATTCATCCCTCCATAGCTCAGTGGTTAGAGCGCCTGGCTGTAGATTTTAATCAACCTTGAGTCTAACTTAAGGGAAGGTTAAGCGAAGGAAACCGTAGGTGTTCTCGCATCTAAGGCGGAGATTCCATTAGGATTACTATGAAGCCCCAAAAGTCAGATTTCGGGAGCAGTTCCCGGGAGATCCCCAGTTCAACTCTGGGTGGGGGGATAGAAGTTTAAGTTCCTATCCCGAAGGATTTATAAGGGGCTTTTGTCTCTTATAACCTATGGGAAAGAAAGAAGAATACATTAGAAGAAAGGATAGAATCCTTACAGATAAGAAGATTTGCGAAGCGAACAGAAAACTATTCAAAAAATTCTTTGAAGAAACAGAATATAAACTTAAAAGAAAAAACAGATTATCTGAATTAGATAATGGGTGTTATAAAACTCTATGCGGTTATACTTCTTATTTTAAAAATGTAAATCTTTGGTTTAAAAATAAAGAGTGGAAAAAATTAACTAAAACAGAAATTAAAAAAGTTTATGATGATTTAGAAGATTTAAAATTAAGGGGTTGTTCTGGGAAAATAATCACATCAAGAACAGATTATTATGATAAGATATTTAAGAGCTTACCTTTTGAACTTGCAGGAAAGGTTGAGATAGCAAGAGAAGTTATGAAATATTACGAGAACAATCACAAGAACGAAGATGTGAGATTTTTTGAAGAGGAAAGTTTTAAGAAAATTGCAGGAGCAACAGAGACAACAATTCAAAGATTATTATGCTGGTTGGCTTGGGACATTGGGGAAAATATCTTTTCATTGATTCAGTTACAAAAACTTAATTGTGTTAGGAATGTAAATCAAAAAACAAAAGATGTAGAATATATTATTAATCTTCCACGAGAGAAAATTAAAAGGTCAAGAAGAGCCAGAAGTGAAATAACAAATTTTAGAGAAACAGCACAGCTCCTTGATGTTGTTTTAAAAGATTTAGAGCCAGAGGATAAAATATTTAATTTTGGACACAGGAACGCTTTAAAATTTTTAGACAAAGCAGTAAAAAAAGTTAATGTTGTTTGTATTCCAAAAGGTCAAAAGGTTACATTTAAAGATTTTAGGTCGTCTATGGCTTGTCATTTAATCAAAATTGGATGGACGACAGACGAAATAAAAGCCAGACTTGGACATTCTCCTTCAAGTAAAGCCATTGATAAATATTGTAATTATCTTTCGATGGGAAAAGGAAAACCAAAAGTAAAAGTTCAAGAGTCTCAAATTGAAAGTTTAATTGAAGAGGTTGAGAAATTGAAACAAATGGAAAAATTAACTGCAATAAGAGAAGAAACAAAGAACGAAGAAATTGAAGATTTACAAAAAAGACAAAAACAAATGGAGTTAATTGTAAAAAGGATTGTTGATGACACAGGGCAATTAGTTTTTTCTATTGAAAAATAAGTATTAATGAATACTTGTTCTTTTATCTATTATGAAAAGATTTATATATGTATTATAAAATATAATAATACATGGAGATAAAATATGGAAAAAATAACTAAAGCAAATGTCCATAATACTGGATTAGGAAATAAAATAATCTTTCATCTTCTTCAAGATTATCAAACACAAACATCTCTTACTAATTTAATCTATCCAAAATATACCCAACAAAAAGTTCATCCAAATATCCAGTATTATTTTTCAATCTTTAAGGGAGCAGGAGTTTTAGAGGAAAAAGAAATTTATTCATCTTCAACTATAAGAAAAGGAAATAGCCAACCTTATAAAATTAAGGTCAAGGGATATAGATTAAAAATTAAAGAATTCATTCAGAAATATACTTATTTTAAATTTTCCAATAGAAGTTTAAAGATATTAGAAACATTATTTTATCCAAAAAACATAAGAAATTTGGCTTTTAACGAGAAATCATTTAATAAAAAAGAGGGGAACCTTCTTTCTATATTTTTTGAATTTGTAGCTTATTATTTTATTTTGGATTATATCCCAAAACTTATAAAACAAGAATTAAAAGATTTTGAAGGAAATAGGGATGAAAGAAGTTCAGTTGTTAAATTTGATAAGAAAATAAATAGAGAAAGAACCCCCGAAGAATTAAGTAAATCAATTTTTTTAAGAATTTCTGCTGGAACACCCTTACTTGGTTATTCTTCTTATTTTTATGTATTTGTTGAAGAAAAATTTATTTTAGATTTAATAATGGGCTTTAATAATTCCATTTTGGTTAGAGGGATTGAAAATGAATTAAAGAATTTATGCATAAGACAAGAGCATGATATTGAAATGAGTCTTCAAGAAGAAATAACTCATAAAGGATACAAACAAAAAAAGAGCAATAAAAAATATGACCCAGATAGTGCATTAGGATGGGTTGGTGTATTTGATAAAATGAGAAGTGATAAATTTTTCAAACTACTACAAAAATTTAAAAAAAGAAAATTAAAAAATCCTCGATGGGAAACCTCTTTTAAACATCTTGAAAGAACAAATCAACTTTATGATAAGGTAAGAAATATAGAGGAGAAAATTAAACAGAAAATAGAAGATGGTTTTTACTTTGTAGAAGATATTAGTTTCACCCCAAAAGCCAAACAAAAAGAAGAAAAAGGATATAACAAATTAATTATTCCTAAGATTTAATTTTCTTTTTCTTTTTTCTATGTGTTATGATGAAACTAATATACTTCTTTTTCTATCGGATATTATGGAACAAAGCTCTTTTAACATAAAAGATATTGAAAGAGGACTAAATGAAATTTCTAAACATAATGGTTTTGATTGGGAATACTGGATTATCCCTTTAATTAAATTATATTTTGAAGGGAGAAAAAATGCCAGAAAAAGATAATTTTGAAGAATTAATAATTGAATTTAATAAAAATATGAATAAATTGGTTTCAATTTTAAAGCAAAAAAAAGTTCTTCCTTCCACTTTTCTTTTTAGCCATGAGGGCGAGGGAGGAGAATTTTTAGATGTTTGTTCTGTTTCCTCGTCCCCTCCGACCGAAATAGAAACGGGGGCGGTAAATTAAAATGAAAAAAGATTTTTTAAAAAAACTGATTTTAGGTTTTCTTGTTTTAATAATTGTTACGATTGTTTTTATTCGATTTGAAGATATCGCTCTTTTTTTAAATATTAGAATTTTTTTGCGTGATTTATTTTATAATATTAAAGGTTTTGTTTGGGGGGTATTCTCTTAAATTTTTTTAAGGGGTGTTAAAAAATGGAAGAGCGGATAGGTCGGAAAGTGCGAATAATTCTTGTTGGAGGCTTTCATTATAGTGGGGAAATTATTTCTGAGAATGAGTTTTCAATAACTATTTTGGATAAGTATAATGCTGAAGTTAGTTTAAATAAAAGTTCTATTGAAGTTTTGGAGGTTTCTTCAAATGGCAATTAACATTTCTTTAAGCAAGGATTTTAAAATTCAATCCGACACTCACCAATTCATTTTAGTGGAAAGGGATAGGGCGGTGGGATTTTATGGTGATTTGGAAACCTTGATTTTGGATTATTTTAAAAGGAAAATCCTCGATTGTGATGCCAAGACGATTACTCACCTATTAGAAGTGCATAAGAACGCCCTACGCACTCTTCAGCAACTCTTAACGCCCTTTAAAATTGAGGTTCGGGGTGTTAATTCACAGCTTAGACCGAAGGAGTTTATAAAAAAGTGTCCAAAGGTGGTAAAAGAATGAGTGAAATTTCTCCGATTGATGTTGATGAGAATGTAAGAACAATGAATTATTATATTTTTGATGAAGATAGAGTTCTAAAAAATAAAATATTTACACAACTTAAACTAAATGAGAATACTTTTGCTTATGGTTTGTTATTACCAAAAGAAAAAGAATTGACCGATAAAAAAGGGGATGTAATTGGACACGAACAGGTTTGGGCTCCCGTTTTAATTACTTCTGATGGGAAATTAATCGAGGCAACAAAAGAAGTCGAAATGGTTTATAATATCAAATTTAATGCCATCCCAACTAAATTAATTTTGAGATGGTCATTAGAATCTATTAAAAATTATTTGGAAGCAGATGATAAAGTCCCAGAATTAACCCCCAGAGAATTATTTGAAAAAATTAAATCTTCGTCTGAAAAAATTTCTTCTTTTAGAGAAAAAAGATGGTATAAAGTAAATTCTGTTCGTGATGGTGCAACTTATGTTTTTTCATTATTTGAAACATTTCCAATAAAAGAGGAACGAGGTTTAACTGGGACAGGAAAAACTAAGGAAATGAAAAGAAGTAAAAATATTTCGTTCAATGCAACAGGTATTTTAATTAATCCGAGCGAATCGACATTATTTCGGGAAACCCACGATAAAAGACCCACCAAATATATAGATGAAGCGGAAAAACTTTTCCAATTTAAAAAAGGAGGAATGGAATCAGATTCTCGTGTTGAATTAATAAATGGCAGTTATTCAAAAGGTTCTTCAATTCCAAGAGTGGAAAAAATTAAAGAAAAATTTGTTGTCGTTTATTATGATGTGTATTCTCCGACTACTATAGGGAGCATTAATGGGTTATATGGTGCAACAGAAGGTCGAGCAATTACTCAAATTCACACAAGAAGTTTAGATAACGATTCAAGAGGAGAAATAGAAGTTTATGATAATGATCCAGAATGGAGAATGATAAGGGACAATCTTTATTTATTTGGATTAAAATATTGGAAACAAATAGAAGAAATTTATAACGATACTTCTATTTGGAAAAATTTAAAACTTAAGAAGCGAGATTTACAGGTTTGGAAGCCAATTTTAACAATAGCAAAACTTATTGGTGATGATTGGTTTAACGAAATTCTTGGGTTCGCTTGTGAGTTATCTGAAATGAAATTAGATGACCTTATTTCTGAAAGCTCTTTTGATTTTATGTGTTTAAAAGCACTTAAGGAAACCATCCAAATTTATAATGAAACAGATAAACATTATTTGGAAAAAATTAAAGATGTTTTTTGCAGAGATAAACCAGAAGATAGCAAAAATAATATTTACCTAAATAGAAATATTGGGCAACATTTTAAAAAATTGGGATTTACAAAAAAAAGAGATGGGATTGGAACCTATATTATTGCAGATAAAAGAATATTTGATGAAATTGTTTCACCAATTTCCCCACAATTAGCATTTACATCTACACTATCTACACTATCTACACAAACAAGTGTAAATGATGTAGAAAGTTGTGTAGATGTTGTGAAGATGAATGTAGATAAAAAAAAAGAGGTGTGTAGATGATGAAGATGAATGTAGATAATGTAGATAAGAATGAGATGGAAGGTTTTAGAAAATGAACAATAAAAAAGAAATAATTGAAATTCAAGAAAAATTATTGTGTGGATTTCAGCCAGACGAACTTACAAAAGTATACCCCCAAAATTTAGTTTTTCTCGCCATTGAAAATTTAAATATTAACAATATCAAAAATGGAAAATAAATTCAAAAATGAAAAAGAACTTTTACCAGATGAGGTCGTTTTCAGATTTAAAAATTGGTTATCCAGACTCAAGTTCAAAAATAAAGGACAAAAAACCAAAAAAACAATTTCAAAAATAAAAAAGAAATTAAAAGAAAAATGACTAAATGCCAAAAATGTAAAATAAAACAAGCTGTCGCTTTTTATAAAACCAAAGCGGTATGCTCAAAATGTTTTAGACAAATGAAAGGAGGTAAAAAACATGGAACAAAAAAAGGATAATTTTCGGAATGTGTGTCTCTTAATGGTTGAATTGCATGAACTACAACAGGAAATAATTAGTTTAAAAGAATTAGAAAAATATGCACCTGAATCAATTCAAAAAATGGTCAAAGTGGCTTTAATTGAAATTTGGAGGGAATACGATCAGGAAATTGTTGATGTTGAAAAAATAAAAAATGGAAATAAAAAAAGAACAAAAAAATGAATTAATTGAACTTGTTAAAATTTATCCAAAGAAATCAGATTTTAGTAAATTGAAAGCAGAAATAGATTCTCGGAAAATAGCAGAGAATTTTGTTTTAATTATAAAACCCTTTTTGATTTTTGCTATTACAAAAGACAATTCTTTCAAAAAAGTATTTGAATTTTTAGAATCTGATGACTTTAAGCAAATTGCTATTTTATTGGACAAACTTTCCAGAGAATCTTGGGGTATGTCTCGAGATATAATGACTATTGGACGGCTCGTTTCAAAGAATCAAACACTTTTTGATGAGTTGAACAATTTGTTTTTAGATTTAAATTTAAAAGAAGATGTTGATCAGACAAATTATTAAAACAAAATTGAAACAGAATTTAAATAGAGAAAAGGTTGGAGACCAAATCTCCAGCTTTCTTTCTTTTTTTGATATTGTTAATTTATTATCTCTTAAAAAGAATCTTGATATTCCAGAAAAATCAAAAGTTATTCAGGCATGGCAATCTCTTTATGATTTTGATTTAAACAGAGTTTTAAATTCCTTAAATAAAAACGAAAAAATGGAAACTTTTAACAAAACATTTAAGCAACTTTATGCAGAAGATTATGATATTCAAATTTCTAAAAAAATATTATTAATATTTAAAAAAAAGTATGAAAAAACATTACATATTTACCTAAATGAAGAAAAAATTATAATCCCTTCAGAAGCCCCCGCAAATGTAAAAGGAGACATCGCCTACCTCGATTAAAATAAAATGGAAAAAGAAATATACATAAGCCCCCCTCTAACGCAATTAATTTTTAGGCACATGGCAAGTTTTTCAGTAATAAACGATAGTCGCCAGTTCGTTCATTTATATCAAGCCATAGAACTATTAAGGGTTTGTGTTGGAGAAAAGAAAATTGAAGAACATTACAAAAAAGATTACGCAAGTATTAATAATACTTTAATTTCATTTGGAAAAATAGTTTATCATATAAATCATTATTTTGATTTGTTAAAAGATACAGATTATAAAAACTCGAATGTTTGGAAAGAAACTTATAGGAATTTTTTAAACGCACTTTCTCAAATGCCAGTAATTCACACAAGGATAATTCATTTTTTTGGTTTTTTATTAGAAAAAACACCTTTGAAAAACCGAACAATACCAAGTGATTATCTCGCTCAGGCGTCTAAAGATTTAATCTCTTTTGAAACTGAACAAGACATGGAAAAAAAGAGTTTGAATTATAGAAAACAACATTTCGAACAAGAATTACAAAAATTAGAAGAAGGAGAAGAAAAAAAAGAAAATGATAACAACTGAAATTAATGGGATAAAAAAATTAAAAAGTGGAGGCGAAGGTCATGTTCTATTTATCGCTCAAACAGGGGCAACTAAAACTCTTGCTATCGAGAGATTTGTGGAAGAACATCACAAAAAAGGGCACATTGTTGTTTATATTGAAAGTTCAAAAGCGAATTTAGAAGCTGGGGCAAGTGCATTTAAACCAACAATGCAATATCATTTAAATAAATTAACATTTCAGGGAGAAACCCCTCAATCTAAAAAAATAAAATTATATCATTTAAACAGCAACATTCCAACATTCAAAACCATTCCTGAATTAAAAATTTGGACAATGAATATAAAAAAGTTTGATAGATTATTAACAAGTTTTATTTTTGAAAATTCTGGAGAGACATCAAGTATATCTGCTTTGAATACAGCGATTGAGCGACTAAAAAAGAACGAGGGATTTTTTGATTTAATTGTTAAACTCAAACAAGGAAACATAAAAGAGAAACAAGATTTATTTTCTTTTGAAAGCAAAGCAAGTTCTATAAATGTAAATACAATCTTAAACTTTTTAGGAAGATTTAAAGACCAACCAATAATTATGCCACAATCATTTAAACATAATTTAGACATTGTTAAAATTCTTCAAGACCAAACAAGTTATCATATTTTTTCAAATAGATATTCAAATGATGAGAAGATTAGAGATTTGGCAACTCTTTATATTTTAAATGAAATCAGACGAGCCAAAGCTTCAGGAAAAATAAAAAAAGAAATTATAATTGTTTTAGACGAATTAAAAACCATTGCCCCAAATAATCCGCTCTATGATTTTCAAAGAATTTTAAATAAACTTTTAACAGAACTTTTATCTGTGTGCCGAAGTTTAGGAATTAGAATAATTGGAGCAAGTCAAATCTACTCTGATATTGATTCATCAGTTCGACAAAGTTTTTCACACATTATTTTGGGTCGGACTTCTGCATTGCAAGATTTATATGATATTGGAAAAATTATTGGATTAACTCAATATGAACGAGACGATATTTTAAGTTTAAAGCACAATGAATTTTATTTATTAAGTGAAGATGTAGGAGAAAAAGGAATTTGGCACTTTCATTTGCCAAAACATGCGCACGCAGAAAGAAATCAAGTGTTTGATAAACAATTTAGTGAAACTTTTCCTGAAAGAATGAAAAATCATAAAGATATTATAAATGAAATCAAAAAAGAGTTCAAAAATCAAGAATTAAACGCAAGACAGCTCCTATATGCCAAGAAAAATGATTAATGGGTATATATCTCTGATTATAAACGTAATAATTTAACACAATGGCAGAAAATTTTGAAATAGCAAACAAAAACTTTGGCGGAATGAAGGTCATGGTATTCAAAGTGAATGAGATCACACCACAGGGCAAGGCGAATCTCCCAAAGAGCATAAGAAATAGGGTTAAACTAACATTTAAGCCCCTGCAATCAATCTTTATGCCTTTCAATGAAACGCACACGCAGAAAGGAATAGCCAAATGGATGTATGGCAACTTTGGACAGGGGACTTATAGACTTCTTAGATGGCGAAAGGTTAATCATTGGAGTAGAAGGTTCGCCAAGTTCTTCACTATAAGAATAACAGATACAGATCTTGGAGAATATAAATTTGAAATAATAAAAGGTTTAGGCACACTTCGGAGGTTTAGTTTTTTTAGAGGTTAAATAAATAAAATAATAAATAGAAAATGAAAAAATACAGATATAGATTTAAGGGAAAGTTTTCAGACGGCACAAGAAAAATCGTTTTAGAAGTTTTAGAAAATGGTAAGGTAATTACCAGTAATTCAATCCCACACCCCAAAAAGATGTGGACACAAAAAAACAAGAAAAACTTAAAGGGAAAATCAGACACTTTTTCCCGTGCACTTTGTGAACCCTTCGTGAACGATAGAAAGGATAAATTTAAATTGATAAAAGAACTTAAAAAATAATGGGAAACATAACACAAGGATTTGGATATTGGGAACTTTGGTCAGAAGAAGGATTTGAAGATAGATGTTTTGGGATTGTTGATTTAGATAAAATGTTGTTTTATGAAACTGACAAAGATGGAAATAAAACAAGCAATACAATGAATCTTCAAAAACTGAAACGTTGGGAAAGAACAAATGAAAAAGAATTGGATTAATAAAAATCAAGAAAAAATAATTTGGGTGATTGGAATCTTATTAATGTTAGCCCTAACACTTCGGGGTTTTGGAATTATTTAAATGAAATTTAAAAACTGGTTAAAAGAGCATTGGTCTGAATCATTATTTATTATA
>JAHILJ010000016.1 GCA_018897135.1 Nanobdellota archaeon
ATACAAAAAATCATAGATTCATCAACTTAAAAAATCCCCCAAATTTAACTAAAGGGCATATATTTCCTCAGAGACATTAAACCTATCTAGAAACAACTTTTTCTCCATCCATTAACTTTAATCTTAAACCATCTCCTTTTTTTCTAGGAAGGACATGAACATGAAAATGCTTAACAACTTGCTGACCTGCTCCAAAATTATTATTAATAATATTAAATCCTTCTGCCTTATATTTTTCAATTAATTTTAAAGAAGTTTTCTTAATACAATCTAATAATTCTGTTCCTAAACTTGACGGCAAATCTAAAACAGTTTCAAAATGTTTTTTAGAAATAATTAAACTATGGCCTTCCACTTCAGGATGTGCATCAAATACCGAAATAAAATTATCATCCTCCCAAATCTTTTCACAAGGAACTTCTCCTTTCACAATTTTACAAAATACACAATCTTTTTCCATCTAAGAACTAATTAAAATTGTTTTAAAATTCTTTCTAAAAAATAAAAAGAACATGCAAACTCAATCTTCACAAAAAAAAGCGGGTTTAAATTAAAAACCCCTTTCAACAAAAATTAAAAAAATTATCCTGTTTTCAACAGATTAAAAAAACAACTATATAGTTATTTCTTTTTCTTTTTAACAGCTTTTTTCTTCACAACTTTCTTTTTAGCAGCTTTTTTCTTTGGCATTTGATTCACCTCGATTTTTAATTATTTATTTAAAGAAAGTAATGTTTAAAAACTCTTCGGTAAAAAAAATTTAAAAAGAGTTTTTTTTAAAATTTCTCCGTCGATAAAAAATAAATTAATTTAAAACCTTTCCAGCTTTCTCAAATTCTATTTTTTTATTAATTAATTTTTCCAAAACATTTTCTAATTCAGATATTTTTATTTTAATTTGCTTTGAAGTATCTCTATTTCTAATTGTAACTTCTTGTTTTTTCAAACTTTCTTCATCGACGGTAATACAGAATAAAGTTCCAATTTCATCATTTCTTGCATAACGCCTTCCAATACTTCCAGACTGATCATAAACAACATTCCATTTTTGTTTTAAATTATCAAATATATTTCTTGCAATTTTTTCCAAATCTTTTCTTTTCACAATTGGGAAAATAGCAACCTTAATTGGAGCAAGCAAAGAATCTAAAGATAAAACAAAATTTTCTTTTTCAGAATCTTTATAAAAAGCGTCGAAGAGAAAAACCAAAAATGCACGTTCAACACCTAAACTTGGTTCACAAATAACAAAAGGTAAAAACTTTTCTTTTGTTTCTTCATCAAAAACTTTTAAATCTTTTTTGGAAAATTTTTCATGCTGACTCAAATCATAATCAGAACGATCTGCAATCCCTTGTAATTCTTTCCATCCAAAAGGAAATTTAAATTCTAAATCCCAACAATCTGAAGAATAATGTGCAAGTTCATCTTTCTCATGTTGACGAATTCTAAAATTATTCGGATTTGCCCCAAGTTGTTTAAACCACAAAAATTCGTTTGCTAACCAATATGCATGCCAATCTTTTTTTATAATTCCCTTTTCTAAAGCAAGTTTAATTTTCATTTTAACAGCTTCTTTATTTTTTTCTTGATCTTCAGAAGAATAAACTAAAATTTCAACATTTGGAATCTTATAAACACATTTCTGATCTTTTTTAATAAAGTATTCGATTTCCATTTGTTCAAATTCCCTACACCTAAATAAAAAATCACGAGGCGCAATTTCATTTCGAAAAGCTTTTCCGATCTGCGCAATTCCAAAAGGAAGTTTCATTCTGGAATTTTCATAAACAGATTTAAAATTAGAAAAAATTAATTGAGCTGTTTCAGGACGAAGATAAGCAGTTCCAGTTGTTCCTACATTTGTTTCAAACATTAACTTAAAATCTTTTGCAGTTGATTCGTCATATTCCCCACCACATGGACATTTTACTTTTCCAAGTTCATTTTTATCAATCTTATTTGGCTTTTTACATTTTTTGCAAAGAACAAAAACATCACTAAAACTATCTACGTGGCCTGAAGCTTTCCAAACTTGGGGATGAGTTATAATACTTCCGTCGATTCCCACAATATCTTCTCTTTGTTTAACATGAAAATCCCACCAAGATTGTTTTAAATTGTTTTTCAGTTCAACGCCTAAAGGACCAAAATCCCAAAAACCAGCTAAGCCACCATAAATTTCTCCTGACTGATAAACAAAACCTTTTCGTTTACAAAAATTTGCAAGTTCTTCTACAGAAATATTTTGTTTTATTAATTTTCTAGAACTCGCCACTTTCTCATTTTGTTTAGGAATTTCATTTTTCATTTGCTTTATAATTTCTTTTGCTTTTATTTCAGCTTGCTTTTTGTCTTTCCCAAGATAACCAAGATTTTTACTTATTACTTTTGTGCCTTCCCTCACACTTTTCCGAAGATAATAATAATCTTTTCCATGAACTTTTTGCTTTACGATATAAGCCATTAATTACTAACTACAATTTAATATTTAAATGTTTGGTATGACTACAAATTAAAAATTATCTCACAAACTCCAAAATTTCAGGAATTTTATTAACTTTTTCAAAATGTCCTTTGTGTTCTTTAATTATTATTTTTGATCCTAAATTAGTTTTGAACTTTTCAACTTCATCTAAATGAACATAAGGATCGTCCTCAGAAAAAATAGATAAAAAATTATTACAATGATCTGAAATTCTTTCAAAGTGAATTTCTGAATTTACCCACGGGTGCGCAATTTTCATTTCTTCTTGATTAAGATTAATTAAATCAAACCAGCCCGCAACAAAAACGCATCCTGCAACTCTTTTGTGTTTATGCAATTTTTCCAAAAATCTCATAATTGTCTGACATCCAATACTATGCCCAATAAAATAAGTATGCTCATTAATTTCATCAGGGGAAATTTTTTCTTCTAAATAACCCACCCATTTTTCTATTTTAGGCTCATTTGTTTCAGGCATATCAAAAGCATAAACTTCAAAACCTTTTTTTTCTAACTCTGATTTTAACCAATCAAACCAACCTCCTTCTGAACTCCCACCCCATCCATGTATTAAATATACTTTCTTTTTCATTTTAAAAAAGCGGAGACCGGGACTCGAACCCGGGAAAATTCGGGCTGCAACCGAATGCAGTAGCCGCTGTGCCACCTCCGCATTTGTCATTTAAGACATGCCCTGGACAGGATTTGAACCTGCGACCTACTGCTTGCTTCTAAGCGCAGTTCTAATCAAGACCAAAACCTCGCTTCGAATAGAAGGCAGTCGCTCTATCCAGGCTGAGCTACCAGGGCTTATGTAAAATAACAAGAAATAATTATATTTAAAATGTTTCTATAAAGAAGATTCAAGTTTTTTTGCAATTTCTTCATCCTCAAAACTCAAGGGTTTTTTAAAAATTAATTGTTTACAAAAAATTTCTGGCTGAAGAACCATAACAAAACATCCAACTTTATTATAAAATCTTATTTTTTCCTCAAGAATTATTGCTTGGTAAGGTTCACCAGTATGATTACATCTATAATTTGCAGTTACCATTTCTTTTCCATTTATATCAACTAAATTATTTACCATATAAAAAGTCCTAGAAATCAGTTTTTATACCTTTCTAAATCTCAAAATTATCCAAGTCTTTTGCTAATTCAGAATTCTTAAAAACTTTTTGAGATTCATCTAAAATCTTTTTCAAATTCTTGTCATATCTCTGACTAATATGCGTTAAAATTAATTTATCAGATTTTGATTTCTTAGCAATTTCAGCAGCTTGCACAGAAGTCAAATGTAAATGTTCTTTTGCTTGGTTTTCCATTTCAGCCTCGTAACTTGCCTCACAAACTAATAAATCAGAATCTTTAACAAAAGGAACAATTCTTTTATTTAATCGAGTATCAAAAACAAAACTAACTTTTTTTCCTTTTTCTAAATAAGTTAAATCTTTTGCAAAATATTTTTTACCTTCATAAGAAATATTTTTCCCTGCTTTCAATTTTGAAATCAAAGGACTTGAAGGCACTTTGGATTTTTTCAATTTTTCTTTATTAATTCTAATTTGGTCTTTTTTAACAAAACAATAAGCATTTGTTGGAATCCCGTGCTCCATTTTCTCAGCTTCCAAATAAAATTCATCTGTTTCAAAAAACTTTCCAGAAATTTCTTTAACTTCGATTTGATATTTTCTCTCAAAATTAAACACTTTCAAAAGCTCTTTGACAAAAGTTTCTGTTCTTTTCGGACCATAAATTATTAATTTTTTATTATAACCGCTTAAAGCAAGAGTTGATAAAAATCCGGGCAAGCCAAAAATATGATCTCCGTGCCAATGAGTAATTAAAATTTTATCAACTTTACAAGGATTTAACTTTGCTTTTCTAAATTGCCTTTGCGTTCCTTCACCACAATCAATTAAAATATTTTCTCCCTTATATGTTAAAAGCACAGCTGTATGATTCCGACTCGCACTTGGAACTTGGTCAGCAGTTCCTAAAAAAGTTATTTTTATTGTCATAGAATTTTAAAGAAAAAAGAATTTATATAACTTGCCAAAGCAACAGCTACGAATTAGCATTAAGAATTCAGCCGAGCGAAACTTAATGGCAAAAACGCTTATTCTTTTTTCAATGTAGTAGAGGCAGGAGAAATAAAAATTATTGTATCTCCTCTTAAAAAAGTCAGTCCGATATTTCTTTTAACTTCATTGTCCTTCATTTCCTTAGTGTTATCTAACACCAAATTAATGTGGATGTCAAAAGCTAAAAGAGTTCCAACAATCTGTTTGTCACCTTTCAAATGGACCAAAACTTCTTTCCCCTTAGAATTGTTCAACAAATCTAAAGGCCTCTCAACTCCGTTAACCATATTTAGCAAACTCCAAAAGTGTTTTTAAATCTTTCTTTAAAATTACAAAACGAAGAATTTTTAAACGAAATTTCAATTGTTTAATCATGAGTACAATAAAAGGAAGAAAGATTTCAGGTGGAAAATACATAAAACGAAGAAAAAAGAAATCTTACGAAATAGCTGGGCAAAAAAGAATTGTCAAATTAGGGGAAGAAAAAAGAAAATCAAAAAAAACCGTTGGGGGAAACAAAAAAACTTTTTTACTCAAAGCAAAATTTGTAAACCTTTCAGAAAAGAATAAAAAACAAAAAAAAGTTGAAATAAAAAATGTTCTTGAAACACCTTCAAATCGTTTCTTAGCAAGACAAAATATAATCACAAAAGGAACAATTGTTGAGACAGAATTGGGAAAAGTTAAAATCACAAATAGGCCAAGCCAAGAAGGAACCTTAAACGGAATTCTTTTAAAATAATTCTTAATTTTTACCACTCTGATACAACCACAAAAAACAAAAGCTTTATATAAGGGAAAGCTTTATAAAACTTAGTGTTAAATTTTAAAGTAATAAAAATTTCTTAAAATGACTTTCATAAAAAAATGCCCAGAATGCGGAGGAATAAACCTAACTTATGATTCCCATCTCGGAGAAGTCATTTGCAAAGATTGCGGACTTGTTGTAGAAGAAAAAATGGTCGACACTGGAATTGACCTTTCAGGAAAATTTGACAAAGGAGATAAAAAAGGCAGAGGCGGTGCACCAATTTCTATGCAAAAATTTGACAAAGGTTTAACAACAAATGTAGGAGAAATTTCAGATATTTACAAACTTGAACCAGGTCAAACAAGAAAATTCTTACGTTTAAAAAAATGGCAAGAAAGAGTTTCAACTTCAATTGAAAGAAACCTACGTCTTGCAATGGCAGAATTAAGAGTTATTTCTTCATACTTAACTCTCCCAAACGTTGTCCGAGACGAAGCTTCAAGAATTTACAACCATGTTTTACAAAGAGGACTTGTAAGAGGACGTTCAATGGAATCTGTAATTGCAGCTTGTTTGTACGCAGCGTGTCGTTCATACAACATCCCAAGAACACTTGATGAAATGGCAACAGCTTCAGACGTTGAACGAAAAGAAATAGGAAGAACATACAGATTTATTATTAGAAAATTAAAAGTTAAAGTAAAACAAAGTTCTCCAAAAGATTATATTTCGAGATTTTCGTCTGTTCTTAAATTATCTCCAAGAACCCAAAACGATGCGTTAAAAGTTTTAAGGGATGCTGAAAATGTTGAACTAACTTCTGGAAGAGGACCAGCAGGAATTGCCGCAGCAGCACTTTATGTTGCAGCATTAATTAACGACGAGAAAAAAACACAAAGAGAAGTTGCAGACATTGCAGGAATTACAGAAGTTACAATTAGGAACCGTTACAAAGAACTTATTGAAAAACTTAAACTAGAAGATAAAATAAAACAAAAAGAAAAAGAAGGAAAAAAGCAATAATTGCATAGCAATAAAACATACTCTTAAAAGACAATCAAAAATTAGTTCGCAATAAATTGCTCAAATTAATATAACTTCAAAATCGTGTCCCGCAGATTTTTCCATTGTTAATATGTAAATCTTAATTATTTTCTTTAAAATTTTGGCTTGACAAAGTCTGGAAAAATTCATTAAATGTGAACCAAACGATTTCGTGGTAAAATCCATAATCCATGCTTAACTTTGTGCGAGGTTATCAGTTAAGTGAACTAAATTTATGTACATCTAATATGAACCCAAAACCATAATTCTAAACCTTTTTATATTCAATCTTTTTCTAATTAGTAGGTGGGGAGCCGGATGTCTCAATATTCTTGATTCGTCCATCAATCCCAATAACTAATGCGGGGATGCCGGAGTGGTCAAACGGGCTGGATTTAGGCTCCAGTAGCTTAGTGCTTACGAGGGTTCGAATCCTTCTCTCCGCATTTTAGATTCGAACAAATATAACTATTACAAAATTACTACATAACAGAAAAGTTTATAAATAAAAAGATTCTAAGGAGAAGATGGGAAAATCATTAAAGAATAAAGTTTTAATTGGATTAAACCAAACTGGGAAGTTTATTCAAAAAAATTGGAAAGAAATAGGATTAACAGGAACTTTTTTATTCAACATAGGTTGTTCTACACAAAACTTCATAACAGAACATGGATATGAATTTGACGAAATAAATCAAACAAATAATAAGTATAAAACTGAAAAATTATTCTTATATAACGAAGACAATTATGTAAGAAAGATTGATAAAAATTTATATTCTTCCTTAACAGATAGCATAAAAAAAATAATTATTCCTAAAGAATTCTGTCTTGTAGAAGATACAAAAAAAGTTCATGACTTAAATAATAAAACAAGTGAAATTAAATTTAATAAAACCTCTATCCCAAAACAAGTTCAAATAAAAATTGAAGATGGAACATATCTCCCAGCCAATAGAATTAAACTTTTAAGAAATAATATTTATACAAATGAAGGCATTTTAATTCCAGCTGCAAATGCAAGAAGAATTTCAGATGAGGAATTATTAAAAAGAAATGGTATAAACCCAAAAAACCTTGCATATAGTGTAATCACAACAGAAGATGATGAACAATTTAATTTATTAAAACTGAATATACTTGGAGAATGGTATTTTATCCCATATATTGAAGACAAAACAATAAGAAATGAACTTGGTAAAAAACCTTTTTGCATAGTTCCTGAAAAAGGAACAAAAGTAGAAGTTTGCGGAAATGAAAGAGGAAGCATTGATTTAGTAAATCCAGCAAAAATATATAGAATTGAAGAAATGAATCTCAATGATTTTATAATCCCTCCAATTCCTGCAAATCAAAACACCACAAACTCTATAGCTGGAACTCCAACCCTATAAAGCAGGATTCCCTGCCCCAGGAGTTAGTTCATTTTGCTTTAATCTTAATTCACCTAATATCTTTTTTATATCCCAATTCAACCACCGACGAATATAATGTTTCTTTTTTATTTCAGTGCATTGTACTTCAGTTAAAGTATTTTCACAAGAACAAATTTTATCTATTACTTCTTTATTTATATTCTTAAGTTCCCAATATTTTAATTCTTCGGCACTTTCTTTTCCACCCTCAATTTCACTTCTAATAATTGAAGTAACTTCATTAATTGTTTCCTCCAAAGTCCAACATTTTCCAGAAGGAATTTCATTCACTTTCAAAGTATCTACCAAATTTTCTAATTTCTCTTTCCCTTTTTTAACACCATCACATTTTGCACTTATAACTGCACTTGAATCAAAACATGCGCAAGTTGTATCTACATAAGCTCTAACAAGTGGATTATTCAAATATTCTTCACCTGTTTTTTTTACTTTTAAAATTTCTTCACCTTCTTTAATTGCTTTTTCTAAAATTGGGCAAACTTCTTTAGAAATTGGCTCTTTCAAATAAAACTTAGTTCTTTCTATAATACCATAAATAAACCAAAGATTTTCCTCTAGATTAATCAAACCTTTTCCATTTATTTGTTTATATTCCTCTTCAGTTATAATTCCACAAGAATTTAAATCATCAACAAAATCTTTAATATCTCCCTCATCTGAATATTTTTTAGAATAACCAAATTTAGCCACAAGCAATTCAAATTCTGCCTTAAGGTTTTCTTTTAAAGATGTGCAAAGTTTGTCTTTTTCAGACTTCTCGGAAACAATTCCCCCCAAGTATCTAAACACTTTATAAAAATACCAATCATCAGAATTTATTGGAAAATTATGAAATTTCACAGGCTCACGTTCTTCAGGAGTTCCTGCTCCAGGATCTCCATATGCAAAAATTCTTGTTTTATCAGAATTATAATTTGAAAAAATTGTTGCATGTTGGGCAGGCTTATTATTTTTTTTAGAACCAAAAAACACAACATCTCCCTTTTGTAAATTGCCTTTATCAATTTCTTTAAAATCATTTCTCTTTAAAAAAAGATTAATTAAATAATCATTTGAATCTCCTTTTCCTAATCCTTCTTCAATAGGTTCTCTCAAAACACCATTCAAAACTTCTGTAACAAAACCTGCACAAACATTATCATATTTTTTTTGCCCGTTTTCAATTCTAACATGATCATAACCAGCATCATAAAAAAACTTAGCTTTATCATAAATCATTTCACCAACTGCAACATATTCTTGCTCAGAAGAAGTTTCTTCTTCAGAATCATAATTTTCCCAAAGATTGTTATTTGTAAAAATATCTGTTGGTTCTTCTTTTGTCTCTTCAAATTTGCCACCAAAAATAATCACAGCCCCATCTATAAAATTTCTTCCTTCAAGAGATCTTATTAAAAAAATATTTTCTGTTAAAAGAGATGCTCCAGACCATTTTGTTCCAGAAAGATCTATATCTGGAACTTCAAACCAAAAAGCAGAAACTTTTTCTACGGTTCCAGAAGAACCTTCTTCAATAACAGATAAATAATCTTCTTCAGGGGACCATTTCCAAGAACCACCAGTATATTTAAAATAAAGTGGACTTGCATTTCCTTTTTTAATAATAAAAACTTTTTCAGAATTCATACTTACTTCATTTGTTTTTAAAAAAGTGTCTCCTAAATCAAATGTTTTCTCAAACCAAGATATTCCTTTATTTTCAGTTGTTCTTTCAATTAAAAATCCTAATAAATTTTTGTAATTATTCTCATATTTTGCGAAATCATTTAAAAAAACTTTGTCCCCAGAAGAATAACTTTTCACAATTTCTTTTTCAGAAAAATCTTTTCCAATTAAATTAATTGCTTCATAAGGAGTTCCTTCCCAAGTTCTTTCCCAATAACTTCCAGCATCATCCTGAGTATTTACTTTTATTTTAACCATCCATTTCCCATTTTTATATCTAAATGTTTTTATGCTTTCAAATAAATCAGAAACATCAAAAGTAGGAGATTCTAAAATATCATCTTTAGTTGGTATTTCCTTTGCATCATCTTCAATTTTTTTCAATCTTGCCAACTCACCAAAAGCAGTTCCCCTCAAATAAAACAACTTTGCTTTTTGATTGTTCAAGAAAACCTTATTAATTATTTCTGTTGATAATTTAACTTTGTCTAATAAAGAAGTATCCTCTTTTTCAATCTCTTTTACTTTTTCTACAAATTCATCATCTGTTAAATAATCTCCTTCACTTCTCAAAACTTCCATATATGTTTTTGTAACATCTTCTAAAATTTCTCCAGCAGTTGAATCAAACTCTACAGCATCTTTCACGCTTTTTGTATCCAACCAACAACCCATTTGAGGGTCATCACAAGCACCAATTAAGATCCATCGTGCACTTTGTGTTCCAGAAGCAGGGTCTGTTCCTTGGTCAGGAGCATTTGTAGCACAGATTCTTATAACTCCCCTATTGTATAATTTAGGATCAATTGCTTCTTCAACTCCGCTTTGGATATTTAAATTCAATGCACTATAAACACTTGCTGTTCCTGAATTACATTCTTCTGTTGTCTTAATATCTGTTTGAGTTGCTTGCTCTTTTATATATTGGTCTTTCATATAATCAACAGCAAAAGAAGTTGAAACTTGTTTGAACCCGCACTCTTCTTGTCCATTCACCATAATGCACAATTGCTTATATCCAGAAGGTGCTGTGAAATCTTCTGTTTGAGATGCATAATCCCCTACAGCAACATAACCTGAAGCAACAGGCCTTCTTGCAGCAGTGTCTTGATAGTATGAACTTCCAGAACCACTTCTCAAATAAACTCGATAATATGCCCCAGAATCTTGACCAGCATAAATATGATAATAAACTTTATATTGTGAAATAGGTGGATTTGTTGCTGTTGTAAAAGGTATTTCTTCAAAGTTCCCATTAAATTGGAAAGGCGAATCTGCTTTGATTAAAGAGTTAAAGAAATTTCCTCCACCAGGATAAGTTGCTGAAAGTGCGACCTTACAAATGCTTGTTCCAGCTTCTTCAACAGAACGAACTTGGAATGCCTTGAAACTATTTTCAGCATAATATTGTGTAAAATAATCTACAGCTTTTTGTGTGTTTTGCCATGCATTTGCAACGCCCAAATATTCTGCACCACCACGAGCATTTGTTTCCCCTGTTACAAAACTCATTATTCTTGAAAGACCAACTTTTGTTAATGGAAGTGCTTGTTTCCATAAAAATTCGCACAAATAAACACTATAAATCTCATCGCAAATTCCAATCATTTCTCCTGTTTCTAGATTATCTTGCAAACAATCTCTATAAGATTTTTCCACAGAAATCCAACCATCAACTCCTGCTTTAACCCCTGTTAAACAAATTGGAATTTTAATTCCTTCATTCCAATTTGGCAAACATAATGCAATGCTTCCAACAATTCCTGACTGCACAACATCTTGAACAGGATAAGAACCTCCAAAATCGCACCGACTTGAAGGACAAATAACCGGATCGCAAACATTAAACAAAATCTGGCAATCTTTTATAGACATAAAATCTTGACATTGAATTTCTGGGACATTTACAGCAGGATTTCCAACAGAAATTAATTGCTTATTAATTCTTATATTTCCTTTACGATTTGATTCTGCAACATTTGAAGCTTCTCTAATTGCATTAACAGCTTGATTAACCAAACTTGTTGCCTTAGAAGAACTTAAACCTGCAAACTGGCCATAAGTTTGACCTGTTCCTAGATTCATTTGCTGACAGACATCATCTTTAATTTTAGAATTAAATTCAATTAATCCATTTTGACCAACATTACACAGCCAAAAACTTGAAACTCTTCCAGAATCATCATATGCATTAATTCCTCCAAGAGAAGGCATAGAAGTTTTTGTCGCAGCATACCAACCTTCTTTTAAATCAAATGGAACAATTGCAGGAAGACCTTTGTAAGGTTCTGTTTCATAATATCTAACTTCTGCATTTTTAATTTTATTTTTATATGTTGTTTCATCAAACTTTTCAAAATGTGAATAAGATTTCCTAATCAATTTTGTTTTTTCTTCACCCACCCAAACACCCTTCAAATCAGTTACATTTTGAATACCATATTTATTATTTCCCAAATCTTCTAAAATAACATAATACTGAACATGTTCAAAACTAATTCCTTGAACTTTATCCTCTTTCTTAATTATCCCTCTACCTGTTGGTTCTGTGGCACCTTCATAAACTTCAACTTTCTTTTCTATAGAAGTATGAGGCAAGAAATTTGTATTAATCCCATTTTTTTCTGACTCCTCTTTTGCCAATGTTGAAGATTCATATTCTTTTGAATTCGCCTTAATATCTTCAAAAATATAATACAAATTTTCTTTAGCCATTGCAACAAGACTTGGTTCTGATTTTGGGTCTTCTAAAATTTTCATGTAAAGTTCAATATCCCGCAATTGTTCTAAAGTATAAACATTTTCTTCCAAAGCACTTTGAGTTAAAAGTTCTGAAATTTCTTTCATAGTTATACTTTTTGTGCTATCTCTTGGATTTAAAACAGATTCCTTTGATTTCCCTAAAAGTCCTGAAACTTGCTTAGAAAAATCTGCACCAAACCCTGCTGTATCTAAAATATCATTTAATAAAATTCTTTCTGTAGTATATTTTTTCTGGGTCTCTTTTATATTTTCATTTTGGACTTTCATAATCTCATACATTTTATCAACATCTCCCTCTATAGCTTTTTCATTTTCATTAAAACATTGTTCAATACTTGTAATTTTATTTGATTTATCATTCACCATATCTGTGCACTTTTCATACCATCCTCCATGACCTCTCATCACATTATATCTTGCAATTCCTTGCCCCCCTGCATTTGTAATTAAATTCTTAACAGTCAATGCAAATCCTGTTGCTAAACAAGCTGTTTTCATTGTTTCAACAGTTGTTGTAAGAGTTTTAGAAATATCTTCCCAAGTTTTAAGATTTTTATCCAAGGCTTCAATAACATCTTTTGTTTTTTCAGGAGAAAGTTTAAACAAATCACTTCTCTTTTCAACTCCAACTTTAAACTTAAATTCTGAAGATGTTTCTTGATTATTTATATTTGGAATAACAGAAATTTTTGCAGCTTGCTTTAAATTAACTTCTTCTAAAACAAAATTATAGGCACTTCCAAAACTATTTGGAATATCTTTTTGTAAAACACGTTCACCACCAATAAGAATATCTTTAGCTTCTTGGAAACCTGATTTTTGAACTGAAACCATTAATTTTGCAGAATCTTGTTCAAGAGAAATTAACTGAATAAAATCTGTTGAAGTGTCATCTAAATAAACAATCTGGTCTTTAGCAAGAGTAATAGGTGTTGTTTTGCCATCAGAATTTCTAATTAAAAGTTCTGCACTATATTCATTTTTGCTTGGCTCATAAATATTTTCAAAAGAAATTGATTTTAATCTCCCATTAATTAAAACACTTATTTCTTTAGACGACGAACTTGAAAGCAAATAAGCATTTGTGCAAACAGATAAAGGTTTTTTCGAATCAGGATAATTTTCTTCAAACTCCTTGCAAAATTCAATCATATCTCTTTCTTGCCCCATTGCTTTTGCCAATTGAATTTTTGCATCAAGTGCATTTTCTCCATAAACCTCTAAAGCAGAATTATCAATTTTTTCACCAGCATAACTTGTTTCAAGAGAGTCATAATCATCTAAAGCATTTTTATAATATTCTAAAGCATCTTCATAAAGAACATCATTTTGTGGTCCTGCAAAATTATTTATTTCAATTTCATGATCATAAACTTTTTCAGAGGTTCCATATTTCACTTTTCCAAAATTCTCTCCATCAACAAACCAATTTTTAGCTCGTTTTAAATTTCCAAAAATCTTTCCCCCAAATTGCCCAATATTTTGAAAAATAGCATTTCCTCCTTCCTTCACGTTCCATTGTAAATTCCTTGCAAGTTCTGCAGCTTCTACAATTTCTTCACCTGACAAAGGATTTTTATTTTCAGGTATAGCTAAAAGACGAATTTCTAAATTTTCTAAAGCTGTTGAACCATCTGCTGTTCCAGCATATGCAAGATAAACAAATTTACCATCGTTTCCAGGAAATAATTGGTCTCCAACATTAACTTGCCTTGTATTTCCATCTATTGTTAAATTAATTTTAGGACTTATTGTAAAAGAAATTGTTTTTCCTCCATCATCTTCTCTACAATAAATTTCAACATCTTGAACAAGACCTTTTTTACTAAGTTTTTTTACTTCACAACGATTTTCTAAAAATTTCTCACGTTCAGCAACTTCTATAATTTGCCCATTAATATTTAATCTTGCCCTTGTATCTGGATTTTCCAAACCTGTCAACCTTAATTGAAAATTTCCTAAACAATAATCAAAATTAGGTAAATAAACTCTTGGAGACAATTCTCCTTTTTGTAAAGTAACTGTTGAAACCCTTTGCCTTGCATCTCCTGAGTTAAAATTTGAAGAAGAAATTCGTCCTGAATAAATTGAAATTGTTGCTTGATCACTTCCAACAGATTCTGCACGTAAAAAACCTCGACCATCCCAAAAACCATATTGAGTATATTTATCTTCCCAATCTGCATCATCCATTTCAGGTAAATAAAAACTTGCAGCTCCAATTCCGTAGGCATTCTCTATGTCATAAAAAATTCTTGCTGTCAAATTCCCTTCAACCCAACAAACTTCTCCAACATCTAAACCTAAAAGTTTGGCATTCTCACAATTTTCCAAAGCAGATTCATTTGGATTTTGTTTTAAAGTTAAAACAACATAACCAATATTATCTATCATAGGTTGAAAATTAGTTCTTTGGTCCAAACTTAAAGCTGCTCGAGAAGGATGGAAATTTACTGATGCAACACCTCTTGAAAGTTCCTTGTCTGTAAAAGAAATGCTTTTAATTGCTTCAACTTTTATCAAAGGATTTATTTGGGTTGCAGAAAGCTGGCAAAAAACAGGAACATTTTGTTCTTCAAGCAAATCACTTCGAACAATCGCAGGAGTGCAACCTCCAGGAGCAATTTGAATTATAAAATCTTGACCTTCTCTACACATCTCAGAATTAAAAGATTCAAATTCCCCAGAACCTGTATAATCAAAAGAAGTATATTGCGGATTTGAACGCGAGTAAGAACTAAGTGCAGATACAAAATTAAAAGCAAACAAAATTCCAATTAAGAAAATCATTGCAAACTTTAATTTTTTATTTATTTTTATCATTTTAATCTTTGATTAAATTTCTAAAATGAATTAAAATTACAAAATTTAAAACATTTCCATACCAAGTTATTAAATCTCCTTCCATATTAAATCAAACTACTAATAATGCCCCAAACCAACAAAGCCATAGCAATTAAGCCCAATATCCATAGGACTAAATCAAGCTTTTTCTTTGTTTTTTTCTTCATATGCTCTTACCTCCTTTTATTTTTATCATTTGAAACTTATTCCTAAATTTTTATTTTCAAACAAAAGATAATTATCTTGAAGTTGTTCAAGTGAATCTGGTTTTGGTAAACTTTCTGCATCAAGAACTAATTTATTTGAATTTTTTAATTCAGATTCTAAAACATAATAATCTTTCTGCCCTCCGCCAGCCAAAGCTTGAGAAACAATTTGTGCAGGAATTTCAACATCATAGCAATTCTTTTGTGTAAACCCTAACAAACTTCCAAAACCAGATGCAGGAATTTCAACACATTGCTCTTTTGTTGTTTCAGCAAAACTTAAAGAAGAATTTTTATAAACCTGAACTTGAACTTCATAATCTCCTTCTCCTAATTTAATTTTATTATTTTCAGGATAAGCAATAGATTGCATAGAATCTTCAGAAGAAAAA
>JAHILJ010000017.1 GCA_018897135.1 Nanobdellota archaeon
AAGCAGAAAGCCCAAAAGAAATGCAAGAAGAAATTCTTGAATCATATGATTCTCTTGACACGCGCGAATTAGACAAGGCACAAGGAAGTGCATTAGATATTTTAAAAAACTCAACAGAGCCTGTTTTCGTAGCTGTTCGAAGTTCAGCAACAACCGAAGATTTAGCAGAAGCAAGTTTTGCAGGTCAGCAAGATTCATTTGTAAACATAAAAGGAAACGAGCAACTTTTAGAACACATAAAAAAATGCTTTGCTTCTCTTTTCACGTCGCGTGCAACATATTACAGAAACAAACAAGGATTTAAAGATGTGCAAGCAAGTTTAGCAGTTGTTGTTCAAAGAATGGTGGACTCTGATAAATCAGGAGTAATATTTTCAAAAGACCCTTCATATAAAAGAGAAGACATTTTTATAGAAGCTGTTTGGGGCTTGGGCGAAGGAATTGTTTCAGGACAAATAACTCCAGATAATTATGTTATTTCCAAAGATTTAAAAATTCTAAGCAAAACAATAGCAAACAAAAAAATTGCAATTAAAAGAAGTTCAAGTGGTGAAAAAACAGAAACAAAACTTTCTCCTGAAAAATCAGAAGCTCAAGTTCTTACAGAATATGAAATAAAAAAATTATCAGAAATCGCTTTGCAACTTGAAGAACATTATCAAAAACCGCAAGACATTGAATTTGCAATTGAAGGGGAAAATATTTCAATTGTTCAGACGCGCCCAATCACAACAATCGCAAAAAGATTAGATTTTAATGAAATAAAAGGAGAAATAAAAGGCGAAGTTATTTTACAAGGCCAACCTGCTTCACCAGGAATTGCAGTTGGAAAAATAAAAATAGTAAATAATTTAGAAGATTTACAAAAAGTTCAGCAAGGCGACATTCTTGTGACAAAAATGACAAACCCGGACATGGTCGTAACAATGCAAAAATCAGCAGGAATCGTCACAGACGAAGGCGGAATGACAGCACATGCTGCAATTGTTTCACGTGAAATGGGAATTCCCTGCATAGTCGGAACTCAAACAGCGACAACAAAACTCAAAGAAGGAGAAATCATAACGGTAGATGGTTCATCAGGAAAAGTTTACAAAGGAAAAGTTGCAGAATCTGCAAAAAAAGCAATTCTTCCTGTAACAGCTGAAACAAAAGTAAAAGTAAAAGTTATTGTTGACCTCCCAAGTTTTGCAGAACGTGCAGCAAAAACAAAATTAAATAAAGTAGGATTAACACGAATTGAGGGAATTATTTCTGAATCAGGAAAACACCCGAATTATTTTTTAGAACAAAACAAAGAAAAAGATTATGAAGAAATAATTTTCAAAGGGATTTCTGAAATTGCAAAATATTTTGATGGACTCTGGGTTCGAACTTCTGATATTCGAAGCGACGAATTTCAAAATCTTGAAGGTGCTCCAAAAATCAAAGAAGCAAACCCGATGTTAGGAATGCACGGAATTAGATACAGTTTAAAAAACCCAAAAATATTTTTAGCAGAATTAAATGCATTAAAAAGAGTTGCAGAACAAAACAAAGAAATAGGTTTCTTATTCCCACAAGTTATTTCTGTTGAAGAAGTAAGAGAAATTAAAAAATATTTACAACAAATTAAATTTGACAAAGCAAAATTAGGTGTTATGATAGAAACTCCTGCAGCTGTCCAAATAATAAAAGATCTTTGCGAAGAAGGAATTAACTTTATATCATTTGGGACAAACGACTTAACACAATATTTCCTTGCAATTGATAGAGGAAACTCTGCTGTTCAGCACCTTTACAATGAAATGAATCCTGGAATGTTATATCAATTAGCATATGTAATTCGAACATGTAAGAGATACAAAGTAGAAACAAGCATATGTGGCCAAGCAGGAAGCAAAAAAGAAATGGTAAAATATTTAGTAGAAAGCGGGATTGACAGCATAACAACAAACGCTGACATGGCAAAAGAAATTTCAGATTATATAGAAGAAATTGAAACAGGACTTGTAAAAGGAACAGATAAAGAACCACGCCAATATCAACCTGAAAAAAAAGAAGTTCAAAATGATCAGATAAGCAATGAACAAACCTCTCCAACCACCAAAGCCCCAGATAATCCAGAAACAGAATCATTAGTAAACACAAATCAATCCTCGTCGCAAGACAAGGCAAATGTTGTGACCGAAGAACAAAAATCAAAAGATATTGAATCAATTGAACAAGAAAAACAAGAATATTTAGAATCTGAAGAAGAGGGGGAAACAATTGAAACCAAAGAACCTCAAGAAAATATTGAAGAAAACCTCGATGAAAATTTAGACGAAATAGCACCTCAAATTACTGAAAACAAAGAAGAAATAAAAAATGCAGAAGATTCTGAAGAAGAATTCCTTACTCCTCAAAAAATTGACCAAGATATTGAAGCAATTGAACAAGAAAAAAAAGAATATTTAGAATCTAAAGAAGGCGAAGAAGAACCAAAAAGCAATTCAGAAGAAAAATTAGATATTTTCTAAAAATTTATAAAGAAAAAAACCTTGATTAAATCATGGTAAAAAAGAAAACAACTAAAA
>JAHILJ010000002.1 GCA_018897135.1 Nanobdellota archaeon
AAATAGAATCTACTTATGATATTTTTGAAGATAAGTTAGATTATTCTTTTTTTAACCAAGGAAGTTGTTCTACTGAACCCTTTGAAAAAATATCGCAAGATTTAGGCTTTCAAGGAAAAATTATAGATGATTTAGAACAAAAACTTGGAAAAGAAAATAAAATAGTTTTATCAAGAAAAAAGTTTTATACTCTTGTTGAACTTGAACATTTCGAATTTATTAACATGCTTAATTCAAATTGTAATTCAAACATTCAGACAATTTTGTTTTTTTATTCAAATGCAGAAGAAGATTTAGAAAAAAGTGAAGAAACAGGAAAAATCTTAAATTCGGTCTTCAAGAAAAATTCAAATTTAATTATTTATTCTTTTGACCTCAATTTAGATTCTAAATTAATTGAAAAATTAAAGCAAAGGTATAAAATTGAAAAATCTCCTTCTTTAATAATAAATGAAAATATTTTTGTTTTTGACCCGAAGAACATCAAAGACATACAAACCCACCTAAATTAACATATCCTTCATCACAATAATCTTAAAAAACTCACATTTATGTATTAGATTATGGAATGCATACGATGCGGGACTTCGGGGGACAAAACTCGTTTATTTGATGTAGTTTCAAGCTCAGGAATTGAAAAAATGTGTATGAACTGCGCAAATTATGAAAACCGATTAATTCTTAATAAACCAACAAGAGCTCAATTAAAAGAATCTGAAAAAAAAGAAATAGGATTTGTAGAAGGTTTAAAGAAATTTGAAAGAAGATTGGTAAATCCAAGCCCAGAATTAGAAAAACAAAATACAACTTTAAAAAAAATAGTTGAAGAAAACTCAGAAAAGAAAATAATTGAAAACTTCAAACCCAGACAAGATTTAGTTGATAACTTCCACTGGATTTTAATGCGTTCCAGAAGGTCAAAAAAACTTTCTCAATCTGAATTAGCAAAAGAACTTGGAGAAGCAGAAATAACAATTAAGATGTCTGAAAAAGGAATTTTACCTGAAGATGATTATAAACTCGTCAATAAATTTGAAAGCTTCTTTGGAATTTCATTAATAAAAAAAGAATATTTGGGAAAAGCAAGGGAAAAAGCCCCTGCCAAAATTTTAAGCTTTGATAAAATCGCTTTGAAAAAAATCACAATTGACGATTTGAAAAAAATGAAAAATTCAAATGAAAAAAATGATTTTGAATCTGTTGTCAACAATAAATCAAAAGAAAAAGAATTATCTGAACAAGAAATACGGGATTTACTTTTCAGGGGATAACTTTATAGCCAATAAAAATATATTGCCCCCTATTTTACACTTAAATTTGGTTCACTTTGTTCACAATTAATAAATTTTGCCAAACTTCGTCAAGCCAAAGTTTTAAAAAAATAATTAAGATAGATTAGAATTTTACATATTAGCAATTTTAACGACGGAAAAATCTGCCAAGGGCGATTTTGGAGTTATATTAATTTGAGCATGAAATGCGAACTAATTTTTGGTAGTCGCACTTTTTAGAAAATAACCAAATCTTTATAAACCAAAATATCGAATTCTAGATATGGAAATTAAAATAATCAATGATTCAAAAGATGAACTTGAAGTTCAACTTGAAAATGTTACACTTGCAGAAATCATAAAGGTTTATCTAAACCAAGATTCTAGTGTTGACGTTGCTGCTTGGAAACAAGAACACCCAACAGAAAACCCAATTCTTTTAGTAAAAACAAAAGGCAAAACACCAAGAAAAGCGATCGCAGATGCTATTGCCCAAATAACAAAACAACTTGACAAAGTTGAAAACGATTTTAAGAATTTGAAATAATTTCACCACATATATTCTTTTAAACAAAAAAATTTACTCAATTTTATGAGCTTATTAAATTTAACTTTACAAGAAAAAAAAGACCTATATGAATTTAGAAGACAATCACTTTTAGATTTAAAAAAATATCAAGGAATTAAGTTTAATCCCCCGGCCCCAGAGAATCTTGAAAATAAAACTTATTATTTTATTTCAAATGGAACTTCAGACCAAGCATATACTATTTATGGACACCTTTTTTCAGGAAACTTAGAAAAAGCAAAACCTATTTTTTGTGGTTTAGAAATAAGTGAGTTAATTAAAACAAGCTTTGAAAAACTTCCCCTAATAAATTAATCACAATAATACTTATTAATTCAAAAGAATTTAAATTAAAATGAGAAAAGCAATAAATTTAGCTATCATAACAGAGGAAGGAATTTTGTTAGTAAAAAAGAAAGAAACTTGGATTTTACCTGGAGGAAAACCAGATTTTAAAGAAGAATCAGATGAACAAGTATTAAATAGAGAATTCTCACAAGAACTTCCATTAACAAGGATTAAAATAAATGAATTTTATAAATCAGTTTCTGGTATAACCCCCCATAAAGGATATGAACTTGAAGCAAAAGTTTATTTTGGGAAACTCGTTGGAATCATAAAACCTTCTGCTGAAATAAATGATGCAAGATATGTCAAAAATTTCCAAGATTATAATCTTTCAGATATTACTAAAAAAATAATTAATTCCTTAATTAAAGATAAATATTTAAAATGACAACAAACAAAATTTCTGCAGGAAGCTATGATTTAAACAAATGGCTTTTTGGGGGCTACGAAAATGACATTATCACAATGTTAGCTGGCCCGCCAGGTTGCGGAAAAACAAATTTTGCAATTTTAGCTGCATGCAGTCAAGCAAAAAAAGGCAACAAAGTTTTATTCATGGACACAGAAGGAGGTTTCTCAATTGAAAGAATTAAACAAATTGCTGGCGAAAATTACAAAGATATTTTAAAAAATATTATATTAATAGAACCAACAAGTTTTGAAGACCAAAAAAAAGTTTTTCAAAAAATTCTTGAGCAAGTAAAAAAAGAACACATAAGTTTGTTAATTGTTGACGGAATGGCAATGCTTTACAGATTAGAACTTGGAGATGCAATAAAAACAAAAGAAGCGTCAAACATTCAAAGTGTGAACAGAGAAGTTGCAACACAAATGCGGATTCTTGCTGAAATCGCACGAAAACAAAAAATTCCCGTCATAATCACAAACCAAGTTTATTCTGGTTTTTTATCTGAAGAAGATTGGAAAAACAAAGTCGAAAGACAAGTTAACATTGTTGGAGGAGATTTAATGAAATACTGGAGCAAATGCATAATTGAACTAAAAAACAACAACGGAAAACGAAAAGCAATTCTCCTAAAACACCGAAGTCTTCCTGAAAAAGAATTTTCATTTATAATAAAAAACGAAGGTGTTTTTAGAAAAGGTTGGATTTAATTTGAATTTATCATTAGAAAATGGTCCAAAAACTTTAAATAGAATTTTTGTTTATTATTAAGATGCAAAAGAGATTATCATTAAAAGAGGCGTCAGAATGGGCGAGTGATTTTTTAGGGAGAGACGTAACTCCCTCAAATATTACGTATTTAATTCAATATGCTAAAATAAAAAAATTTATGGAGCAATTAATTATTAAAGTTGAAGTTAATGAATTAAAGAATTATTATTCTGAACAATTAGAGAAACAAAACAAATGGAAAAATAAACTTGGGAAAGATTTGGATTGGGGACTTTCATTTGATGAGTTGAAAGAATCAGACACTACAAAACATGTTCATAGATTACATCCTTACAAAGGAAAATTTATCCCCCAATTAGTCGAATATTTTTTAGATGAACATATTAATACTCATAAAAAAGAAATTTATTTTAATCAAGGAGATATTGTGTTAGATCCTTTTATGGGCTCAGGAACAACTTTAATTCAATCTTCTGAAATCGGTTTACATTCTTTAGGAATAGATGTTTCTGAATTTAATTGTTTAATAGCAAAATCCAAACTTGGAAATTATGAAGTTTCAAAATTAAATTCTATTGCAAAAGATATTTTATTTAAAACCTTGGAATTTAGTAAAAAAACTTTTGATGATTCTTTTGATGAAGAATTAAAATCTAAATTAAATGAATTTAATAAAAAGAATTTTCCTATTTTTGAATTTAGAAGAAAAGTTGTTCAAGGAAAAATTAATGAAATGGAATTTGGAGAAGAAAAATTGGAAGAATTCTTGAGAACAAATAAGGGTTTTTTTGAAAAAAATGGGACAAAGGATAAATCTTGTTTATGGAGTGAAAAAGAAATGAATAGCTTTTTGAATAAATGGTTTTCTAAAAGGGTTAGGCAAGAACTTTTTTATTGTTTAAAATTAATTGAAGAAATTGAAGACGAGAATATAAAAAATATTATGAAAATTATTTTGAGCAGGACAGCTCGTTCTTGTCGTGCCACAAGTCATTCTGATTTGGCAACTTTGAGAGAACCACAGATTGGTCCATATTATTGCAGAAAACATAAAAAACTTTGCACCCCAATAAATTCTATTTCAAAACATTTAACAAGATACACTTACGATACAATAAAAAGAATAAAGGAATTTTCAGAATTAAAGAAAAAGGTTTATTCAGAGGTTTTGCATGGAGATTCAAGAGAGTTAAATATTTTTAAAGAAGTTAAAAAACAAAATCCTAAATTTTATAATTTATTAAAAGATAAAAAAATTGACGGGGTTTTTACTTCACCACCTTATGTTGGACAGATTGATTATCATGAACAACATGCTTATTCTTATGACCTTTTAGGAATTAAACGAAAAGATGAAAATGAAATCGGGCCTTTGTTTAAGGGAAAAGGAAAACAGGCACAGGAAGAATATATTGAAGGGGTAAGCAATGTTTTAAAAAATGTTGGAAAATTTGTGAAAGATAACGGGAATTTTTTTATTGTTGCAAATGATACTTATAATTTATATCCTGAAATAGCGAGACGAAGCGGTTTAAAGATAATTGAAAAATTTAAGAGACCTGTTTTGAACCGAACAGAAAGAGACAGACAACCTTATTGTGAGATGATTTTTCGGATGAAGAAGGAAAAATGATATTTACTGGAAGAGCATCTGAAGAAGACAAAGATTTTGATTATTTTGGGGGAAAAATAAGAAATGCAAAAGATAAAATTAAAGAATTTCCTATTATTGATAATATAGTAAATAATTTTATTGGAGCCAATAAATCAAATTGTGATAATAACATCTTCTTAAATCTTGCGAGTTCTGCATTTTCAGACCCTTTTTTTCAAGGGCATCCTTCTTTAAGTTCAGAATTTAAATTAAAACAGTTTGAAGATTTATTAAATGAAATTTTACCAAAATTAAAATCTGATAAAAAAGAGGATTTAAAATCAAGACTAAAAACCTTAACTAAAAAAAATCATCTTGAAAAAATAGCTGAATTAAATTTTTATCGAGAGTTGCTGGAAAATAAAGAAATCTCAGATATATATTATGAG
>JAHILJ010000018.1 GCA_018897135.1 Nanobdellota archaeon
AAATTCCTTGTTCCATTGTTTCTCAGTCTTATTATTTAAACATAAAAAACAAAGAAGTTGAAGGAGATTTTGTTTTAGGAGAAAATACATTTGTTTTTCCAGCATCTTTTATAGAAAATTATATTTCTTCTGTTGATCCAAATAAATTAGTTTTTACAAGTCCTGTAACTTTTTCTGTAGGGAGTATTCTTGTTGGAGAAAATAGCTTTTCTTCACCTGACGGATTTTTGAGAAAAATAACTAGTATATCTTCAGATAAAAAAACTGTTTATACAACTTCTGCAACAATGGAACAAGGAATTTACAATGGAGCTTTTCTTAACTCTGCAAGTCTTTCTCCATCAGGTATAAAAAAGTTTATAGGAAAGAAAGGAATTTCAAAATCTTCTTTACCTTCTGATTTTGATTTTTCTTTAAACTTTGACGATGTTGTTCTTTTTGATGCAGATGGAAATAATTTGACAATAAATGATCAGATAACTGTAACAGGAAATTATGCTTTTACAACGCAGTTTGGGTTAGGCCTGAATATTGATGAAGGAAAACTTGAAAATTTGCTTTTTGAGAATACTACAAAAGAAAGTTCTAGTTTGAAAATGATTATTTCAAAAAATTGGCAAGAACCTTTTGAAAAAGAATTTAATTTAGCAGAATATTCTTTTAATCCATTTGTTTTGTGCTGGATACCTACTGCACCTCCTTTCCCAGTTGTTGTAAGACCAGAAATAGATATTTTTACAGGAGTTTCTTTTGCAAGCACTTTTCCGTCAGAAATTTCTGTTTCTCAAGAAGCACTTTTGAAAGCAGGTTTAGAATATAATAACGATTCTTGGAATTTAATAAGTTATTTTTCAAATGATTTTGGATTTTCAAACCCTTTTTCTGAAGGGGATTCTGAAACCAAAGCATATATTGGGGCAAAATTAAGTCTCATGGTATATGGAATTATAGGTCCTGGAACTACAGTAAAAGATAATTTAAAGTTAGATGTTTCTGAAAATTCTTGGAAACTTTCTGGCGGGCTTGAAGCACTTGTTGGAATTAATATGGGTGTTTTTAGTAATTCAATAGGAGATGTTAATAAAACAATTTTTGATTATGAAAAACTTTTAGCAGAGGGGGAAATTAGGGAAGAAGATAAATTAGAAGGAAAAATAGTTTTTACAGCTTATGATGGAAGTGACTACGATCTTTATACTATAAATGCAGATGGCACAAACAAAAAGAGAATTACATCAAATAGTTTATGGGACGTTTATCCTTTTTGGCACCCAAATGAAGATAAAATAATTTATTCAACAAAAGTTCCTTTTGCTTCAGATAATTTTGATATTTATACTATAAATGCAGATGGCACAAACAAACAACAATTAACTTTTAGTTCTTTAGATGAATATTGTGCTTCTTTTTCTCCAGATGGAACAAAAATAATTTTTAGTGGAACTTATTATATAGAGGGTGATATTTATTTAATGAATTTAAGTGATTCTACTACAACTATAATAATAGGCAATGAATATAATAATCAGCATCCTTTTTGGTCCCCTGATGGAGAAAAATTTGTTTTTGAATCAACTATGGATAATGAAAAATCTGAGATTTATATAAGCAATTTAATCACAAAAAATATTACTCGTTTAACTAAAAATGATTATGATGATACAACTCCCTCTTTTTCTCCAGATGGAACCAAAATATCTTATTCTTCAAGTCGTAATGGAGATAAAGATATTTATATAATTAATCTTGATGGTTCAGGTGAGAAAAATATAACAAATGACCAAACAAGATCTGATGGTGTTCCTTGTTGGTCTCCAGGTGGAAACTATATAGTTTATTCTTCTTCACAAAGTTCAATGAATGGGGAACTTTGGATAATTAATTTAACAAATTATGAAAAGCATAAATTGGTTTCAACATCTTCCGGTTTTTATAATCTTGGGCACCCTTCTTGGAAAAGATAATTTTATAAACCTCAATCTTTAAATATTTACATCTTCTTCTTAAGATATTAAGGAGTTAGATGAAGCAAATTAAAAATCCTCGCGATTTCCTCGAGGTGCTGAGAAATCGCTTTTCAGCGTCGGAAGGAAGGTTAAGCGAAGGAAACCTTGGTGTCCTCGCAATGATATTTATAATAAAAGTAACAACAAACAAAGAAGAAAGAGCAGTAGACATGATCTCTGATAGAGCAATTAAAAAAGAACTAAATGTTTTTTCTGTTTCTCGACCACATGGTTTACGAGGTTATGTTCTTCTCGAAGCTGAAGACAGAGAATCTGCAGAAGAATCTGTTTTTAATTTACCATATGTAAAAGGAATTATCGGAAAAACAATTGGCTATGAAGAAATAAAAAACATGGTTGAATCTTCAGCAGAAAATATAATTATAAAAGAAGGAGATATTGTCGAAATAATTGGAGCAACATTAAAAGGAGAAAAAGCAAGAGTCTCAAGAATAGACAAACAAAAACAAGAAGTTGTTGTGAGTTTGCTTGGAGCAATGGTCCAATTACCAGTTACTATTAAATTAGATAATGTAAAAGTTATAAGGCGTGAGGAGCAAGAAGAATAAAATGAATATAAAATTATTAGTTGAAGGCGGAAGTATGAAACCAGGTCCATCACTTAGTCAAAAACTTGGGCCAGTGGGAATTCCAATCAACAAGGTTATTTCACAAGTTAATGAGGCAACGAAAAATTTCAGCGGAATAAAAGTTCCTGTTGAATTAAATGTAAACCCTTCGACAAAAGAATTTGAAATAAAAGTTTTTTCACCACCTGTTTCAGAATTATTAAAAAAAGAATTAGGAATTTCAAAATCATCTGCTCTTCAGAAAAAAATGCAAGTTGCAAATGCTTCAATAGAACAAATAATTTCTGTTGCAAAAACAAAATTCTCAAATTTATTATGCAAGGACTTAAAATCTGCAGTAAAAACAGTTGTTGGAAGTTGTGTAAGTGCAGGAATTTTAATAGAAAATAAATCAGCTGTTGAAATTGAACAAGATATTGACGCTGGAATTTATGATAAAGAAATTAAACAAGAATCAACAGAAACTTCTCCTGAAAAAAAGGAAGAATTAAAAGAATATTTCAATAAATTGAAATCTGTTCAAGATAAAGTAATTAAGAAAGAACAAGCAGAAAAAGAAGCTGCTGATGAAGCAAAAGAAAGTTCAAAAAAGGAAAAAACAGAACCTGCAAAAACAGCAGAAGAAAAACCTGCGCCTGCAAAGAAAAAGAAATAGTTTATAAATTAACTATGCTCTTTTTTTACAAGGGGATGTGGGGTAGCCTGGTAGCCTTTCAGGTTTGGGACCTGACGACCCCGGTTCAAATCCGGGCATTCCCATTTATAATATGCCAAGTAAATCAAAAAAATCAAAATCAGCAGGAAGATTCGGTCCAAGATATGGAAAAAGAGTAAGAGATAAACTTGTAAAAGTAGAAATTAAACAAAGAAAAAAGCAAAAATGTCCTTTTTGTGGTAAGCTCGGAGTAAAAAGATTATCAAAAGGAATTTGGAAATGCTCAAGATGTGACAAAAAGTTTGCATCAAATACATACTACTTAGATTAAAATGCCAACATACAAATGTTTTAAATGTGGAAAGAAGATCAAAAATACAGATCTTGACAAAAGGTTTGTTTGCCCAGGATGCGGCAGCAAAATTTTCTTCAAGCCACGGACAAAACTAAAAACAGTAAAAGCCGAGTAAATGGAAAAACAAAAAATCCAAGAAATGCAATTTTTAGAACACAATTTACAAAACTTGCTTCTTCAAAAACAATCTTTTCAAATGGAATTGTCTGAAATAAATTCTGCATTAAAAGAACTTGAAAATTCGGGCGACGAAACCTTCAAAATAATCGGCCAACTTATGATTAAAGCTGAAAAGCCAAAAATTTTAAAAGAACTTGCAGAAAAGCAGAAAATTCTAAACCTCAGAATAAAAACAATTCAAGGCCAAGAAAATTCTTTAGCAAAACAATTAGATTTTTTTAGGAAAGAGTTGCTTCAATCTAAAAAATAATCTATATCCAAAAGTTTCGAAATCTTTATAAATCTCTTGGCTCTAAATTTATCATGGCATTCAAAAGATTAAAAAAGATTTTTTCAGATTCTCTCGGAGATGACGCTGAAGAAGACTATATGGAAATAGATTTAGGTCAAGAACAAAAATCAAATAAAATTTCTGTAAAACTTTTTGTATTAAAACAATATGAAGAAGTGAACGACATTTTAAGTGCTTTAAGAGAAGGTTATACAATAGCAGTAATTGATATAAGAATATTAAGAAAAAAAGATTCAATTGAATTAAAAAGAGCTGTGTCAAAAATTAAAAAAACAGTTGACGCTCTTGAAGGTTCAATTGCAGGTTTTGGAGAACACACTGTGATTGCAACACCTTCTTTTGCAAGAATATACAAAGAAGAACTAAAACCTGACAAAGAAAAAGGAAGCGATTTCTAATAAGATTTAAAACTTGCTATTTATTTAACTAAATATGAAAACATTATTTATTCCAGTAAAAAGTAAAGTAGAAATAAACTCTAAAAAAGTTTTAGAAATTTCATCAAAACTTCCTAAGGAAATCGCCATTGCATATTCTGTTCAGTATAAAGAAATAGCAGAACAAATTAAAAAAACATTATCAAATAAACACAATATAACTAAAACCACTCAAGTTCTTGGCTGTAGCAAACCTTTTTTCCCAAAACAAACAAAAGCTATATTAATAATAACAGACGGCGAGTTTCACGCAACTTCGCTCGCTTTTGAAACAAAATTCCCAGTGTATATATTAAATAGCAACAAGTTTGAACAAGTTTCAACAAAAAGAGTAGAAGTTCTTGAAAAAAAACAAAAAGCTTCTTACATAAATTATCTTAATTCAAAGCAAATAGGTATTTTAGTTTCAACAAAGCCAGGTCAACAAAAATTAAATCGCGCAATAGATTTTAAAAAAAATTTAAAAAATAAAAAATCTTATTTGTTTCTTTCAAATAATTTAAATTCAAATGAGTTTGAAAACTTTGGATTAAAATGTTTTGTAAACACTGCTTGTCCTCGGATGGACATGGAAGATTCAAGAATAATAAACTTAAATACATTAAACAACCTAAAATAAACTATATTCCAAATCACCGAAATATTTATAAACCGAAGTAACTCGTAAATGACAATGAGAAACAAATTATTCACATTATTGAGTTTAAGCATCTTAACATTTGTAGTTTTAATGAGCTGTGTAAGCGCTGCTTCTTTTACAGAAACTTTTGATAATTCTTCAGCAACAGGAAGTTATACTGATAATTCTTTTTTAGGAGATAATGGAGTAACTTGGAGTTTTATTGAAGCACAAGATGAAGATGTTTATGGAATTAGTGGTAATGGATTAATGCTTAGAGATTTAACAACAGGAAGTAAAATTACTTCTAATACTATTTTAGGTGGTTTAAGTTCTTTTTCTGTTCAACTAAAAAAAGGATTTACAGGAGTTGGAGATAGACAAGTTGAATTATTTATTAATGGTGTTTCTAAAGGAAATTCAACAGCTTTTGATGACGCAAGCATACACACATTTACATTAAACGATTTAAATATAGAAGGTAATGTTGTAATAGAAATTCGTAATATCCAAGATGGAAATGCTCAAATTGTAATTGATAATATTATTTGGACTGATTATACTGCACCAATAATCCAAGATAAACCAGAAGAAGTTGACGAATGTATTTTAACAGGTTCAACAGGAAACTTAAAATTAAGTATTGAAGATTTTTCAGTTGAAAAAGGATATGGAGATGATAATGAATGGTTCCCTCTTGATGAAGTTCAAGTTGAAGTAGAAGTTGAAAACAAAGGAGATGAAAAGATAAGAAACGTGGCAATTGGATGGGGATTATACAATGTTGATACAGAAGAATGGGTAATTGATGATACAGAATCAGATTTTAATCTTGGTGATGATACAAAAGAAACAGTTTATATTAATTTTAAATTAGAAGATGTTAGTGATTTTGAAGATGGATCAGACTATGTTTTCTATGTTTGGGCAGAAGGCGAAGATAATAATTTAGATTCTAAACCAGACACATGTGTTTGGGCTTCTGACGATATTTCAATAGAAATCGAAAGTGACTTTGTTGTTTTAGACAACTTTGAATATTCAGAAACAATTTCATGTGGTTCAACAATCCAAATAATGGCAGATGTTTGGAATATTGGGGATTCAGACCAAGATGAAGTTTCTGTTGAAGTTTATAATAAAAAATTAGGACTTATAAAAACATTAGAAATTGGAGATATTAATGCTTTTGATAATGAAGTAATGAATTTGGAATTTCAAATCCCACAAGATGCAGAAGAAGGATGGTATGCTCTTGAATTCACAGTTTATGACGAAGATAATGATCTTTATGAAAATGATTATGATAAAGACGAATCTATTTTTGTATTACTTGTAAAAATAGAAGGCGGTTGTGTAGTTATTCCTAAAGTTTCAATTTCAGCAAGTTTGATTTCTGGCGGAATGTCAGGAGAGCAAATGGTTGTTAAAGCAACTGTTTCAAACACAGGAACTTCTATTAAAGAATTTAGTTTAAGTGCAACAGGTTATACTGGTTGGGCTTCAAATGTTGCTTTAGATGCTGAAACATTTAACTTAGGCGCAGGTCAATCAAAAGAAGTTTTATTTACTTTTGATGTAAACAGAGATGCTTCAGGAACACAATTGTTCGATATCGAAGTTGTTTCAGAAGGTCAACTTGAATTAAAACAACCTGTTCAAGTTTCAATTACAAAAAAAGCAGGATTCTTAACAGGCAACATGATTTCAGAAGGAAACTGGTATGTTTGGGGAATTGGTGCTTTGAATGTTTTATTAATCTTAATAATCATAATTGTTGCAATTAAAGTTGCAAAGAAATAATTCTTGAAAATGGCAGGTGGAACAAATAAGGGGAATGGAAAAAGTTTAGATAAAAAGATAATAAAAAAATCAATTGAAGATTGTTTTCATGAAGCTAACGAATCTGAAGGAAATACAACCATTAAAGATTGTATTGAAATATTAATTGGATATGCCCCCAAAAGTAAGCAAGCTCTTAATTTTGCATACAAAATTGTAGGAAATCAAATTAAAAAATATATTAATTTAAAATCTGCTCGAGAAAAATACCTTCAACAAGCAGAAGAGTTATATAATTCTTTGAGGGGGAAATAAAATGATTTTTGGATGTCCTATCACAAGATTAAATAATAGTGTAATGTATGTTATTGGAGAATTTGGAAGAGACGGGGCTATAGAATTAGGACTCTCTAATTTTAGAGATAAGGAATTGACAAAATATTATGATAAACTTGAAAAAGGGTTTAATTATATTATTCCTTCTCACGAAAAAGGAACCCTTAATAGATTAATTGATAATATTGAAGTTGCTAAAGAAATCGCAAAAGCTTGAACCTTAATTATTTAAACTATGCTGGGTTTTTCTTTATATGAAAAACAAATTTTTAGAGATTTTAATTCGATATCTGATTTTAGTTTTAATTGCATTACCTGGGTTTGGGCTATTTTATCTTGCATTTACTTGGGCAACAATTTATCCTGTTTATTTTTTATTAGGTTTGTTCTTTGAAGTTTCTTTAACAGGAACAACAATTAATATTGCAAGCTGTTTTCCTATCGAAGTAATTGGGGCTTGTGTCGGGGGCGGAGCATATTTTTTGTTATTGTTCTTGAACCTTTCTTTACCACAAATAAAAATATCAAAAAGAATTAAAATGATTGCTTTTGCTTTTGCAAGTTTTTTAATAATAAATATTTTAAGAATTTTTCTTCTTAGTTTAATGTATTATTCAAGTTCCCCTTTTTTAGAAATCCTTCATAAATTCTTTTGGTATATTGGAAGCGTTCTGTTTGTAGTCGGAATCTGGTTTGTAGAAGTAAAAATTTTCAAATTAAAACAAGTTCCTATTTATTCTGATTTAAAATTTCTTTATTCAAAATCAAGTTTAAGAAAATAATTTAATAAATCCAAGAGAACCAAGCAAAATTAAAATTCCTGCAATTAAAACTCCAACAGCAATTGAAAAAATACTTTTCTTTTTATCTAATCCAAGTAGCCAAGCAAGTAAGCATCCTGTCCAAGCACCTGTTCCTGGCAAAGGCACAGCAACAAATAAAGTCAAAGCAACAAAGCCCAAAGTTTCATGTCGCTTTTCAAACTTATCAACTTTTTTCTGAAACCTTTTTAAAAAAATTTCAAAACTTTTTCTATAAAATTTAAACTTCAAAAAAACAAAATGAAGGTTGTCTAAAAACCAAAACACAAAAAAAATCAAAATAATATTTAACAAAACAATTAAACAAAAAACCAAAAAAATAGGAATGTTCTCTTCTATTGCATATGAAATTGCAACAGGCAACCCAATTCTTAATTCAGTTATTGGCAAAAAGGTCAAGGCAATTGCATACAAAATTTTAAGATTCATTTTCAAGAATTTCGTTTAATTTGGCAATTTTTATAAGGACATATGCAAAGTTTTCTTAATTTAGATAGAGAAAATTCATATCTTTTAAATCCTTTTTTACAATTATCTAACATTTTATACTTCTAAATTGAATATATATTTATCTAATTCTTCTTCACCACCATAATAATATATATCATTACAATTTAAAGAACATTCATTTTTAATAATGGGAATATTAATAGAATTTCCTGCACAAAGTTCTATGCATAATTGTTTTTTTTCAGAAATGCTCATGTCTTTTTCTTCTGATGTTGATTCTTTTTCAGATGCGATTTTCACAAAAGTTTCAAGCATAAATCTTTCTGTTGCCTCAAGAATTTCACAATCTTTTACATATAAATTATAACAAGCAGGACCAAATTGTTCGACCTTTGTTTTTTCTCCAGAAAGTATTTTTAAAAAAATGTATCGTCCTTGTTCATCGCAGGTTGCGTTATCATCTTTCATAACTTTTGTTCCAATTAAATTATATAAACTATTCATATTTGCGATAGCAATAGCACCGTAGCCTTCACAACTAAATTCATTTGTATAATTCATTACCATAAATTCTTTAATATCTAATTTTCCTTCAAACCTAACATTTTTTAGATCTTTTGGGTCATTTCTAAGATAAAAATTATAATTCAAATTCTTTCCATCTGAAACAACTGGCAAACTTGTTTTAAAGAAAATAATTCCCCCGCTATCTTTTACAACCTCAAATTCAACATTATCATACTTGAAGTTTGTTCTTAAATATGAAATCAAAGTAAAAACCAAAACCAAGAAAATAATAAATCCAAGCCACAAAAGAACTTGTTTTAATAATTTATTTTGCTGATCAATTTGATTTTTATTAGAAAT